>SXKJ01000485.1 GCA_005778115.1 Planctomyces sp.
ATGGCCCCGACTCGGGCGGCAGCGATCACCGCCTTCGACCACTTCCTGGAGGACTATTCGGCCAAGTACTCCAAAGCGACCGACTGCCTGAAGAAAGACCGCGACGAATTGCTGACGTTCTACGACTTCCCCGCCGAACACAGGAAGCACATCCGAACCACAAACCCGATTGAATCCACCTTCGCCACCATCCGTCTGCGTCATCGCCGCACCAAAGGCAACGGCACGCGCAAGGCGACATTGACGATGCTCTTCAAACTTGCCGAGTCCGCCGCCCGCCGTTGGAGATTACTCGACGGTGCCCAATGGCTTATCGAAGTCGTCAAAGACACCCAGTTCCAAGACGGCCAAATCCTCACCCAAGTCGCCGCCTGATTCACGACCTCACCCACAACCTTTGACATTACCTCCCGATCAATCAACGGATGCATTGAGCCATGCCGGAGCCTGAACCAGGACGCTATCGCCACTACAAGGGGCACGAATACACGGTGCTCGGCGTGGTTCGACACAGCGAAACGCAAGACGAATTCGTTCTCTACCGTCAGGAGTACGGCGATCGTGCCCTGTGGGTGCGACCCACGGACATGTTCTTGGAGACCGTGAATGTTGATGGCCAGGACGTTCCACGGTTTCGGTCTCTGGGAGTTGAACCCGCCAACGAGGTGAAAGCAGGGAATCTCCTGGCCAGCATTCCGTCGAGTTTGCCTGAAGAAGTCTTCGAGGCCGTTCTGCGCCAGCCGAGTGTTCGCATCGAACGAATCGTCTCTCACGGCCACTCATCACCGGATGGCTTTTGGTACGACCAGAGCGAACCTGAGTTCGTCGTGATGCTGCAAGGTGCGGCTCGCCTGCGGTTCGACGACGAGGAGATCGAGTTGAAGCCCGGATCGTTCGTTGACATCCCGGCCCACAAACGCCATCGAGTGGAATGGACAACCCCCAACGAACCAACCATTTGGCTGGCAATCCACTACACGGAGTCATCATGAAACGACGCACTTTCATTCAGAGCGGATTGGCAGTCTCGTTGGGGACACCACTGCTGGCTGCGTTGCTGCAAGATCGCTTGGACGAGGCGGCCGAGGTGTTGGCTCGCGCCACCGCTCAAGGCCAGGTGGCCGCCGCGGTGTTGCATGTGACTCAGCGTCAGAGTTCGTTCACGCGAGCGTTTGGGAAAGCTCGTGATGAGCACGCGATGTTTCTACTGGGTTCGATCTCCAAACCGATCGCGATGACGGCGCTGATGACGCTCTTCAACAAAGGTGCGTTCCAGCTCGACGACCCGCTGAAGAAGTTCCTCCCGAAGTTCACCGGCGGCGGACGCGATGATGTCACGCTACGACATCTGCTGTCGCACGCTTCGGGAATGCCGGATCAATTGCTGGAGAACGATGCTTTGCGAAAGAAGCATGCTCCGCTGTCCGAGTTCGTCGAGCACGCGATTCGCACACCGCTGAACTTCGCTCCCGGCTCGAAGTACCAGTATTCGAGCATGGCGATTCTGCTGGCGGCTCGCGTGGCCGAGTTGCTGAGCGACACGAGTATCCTGACCCTCGTCGATCGAGCCGTCTTTCAACCGCTGGGGATGAAGCACTCGGCTCAAGGACTGGGGCGATTCAAGCTCGAAGACTTCGTCGCCGTGCAAACAGAATTCGCGGCCGTCGAAGCCGGAGGCGGCGATCCGACGGCGAAAGAATGGGACTGGAATAGTCCGTATTGGCGAAAGCTCGGAGCACCGTGGGGCGGCACGCATGCGTCCGCGCCGGACATCGCTCGATTCCTCAGCGAGTTCCTCTTCAAGAACGGTGCCGTGGTGAAACCGGAGACGGCACGGCGGATGACGAGGAACCACAATCCGCCCGGTCAGACGCCGCGAGGACTCGGGCTCAACGTGGGCAAAGGAGCGGGCAGTGTGGGCTGCTCGGAGAAAACCTTCGGACATACCGGTTCGACAGGGACCATCGCGTGGGCCGATCCGGCGAGCGAAACGATTTGCGTGGTGCTGACATCGCTTCCCGCGCGAGCCGTTACACCTCATCCGCGAGACCTCGCCGCTGACAAGGTTGCCGCGGCGGCTTCATAACTGGAACGACCATGTCTGACCAACAATCTGATCGTCGCGAGTTTCTGGCGAGTGTCGGCCTGTTGCCGCTGCTCGGCACATCCGGTTTGGCTGTTGGTGGCGACGAGCCGCAGTTGATTCCCGATGCCGCTCGCGCCTTGCAGCCTTGGGCGGCCGATCTGGGAACGAACTTCGCGGCGGTCGAGCAGATTGCAGCGATGTGTCAGCCGTCGGTATTCCCGATTGGAAAACAGATTGAATTCAACGAAGCCTTCCGCACGGCGGCTCGCGCGAAGGTTCGGGACGTCTTGAGTTACGATCCGCCTCGCATGGACTTCCAGCCGGAGGTCGTCGAGCGTGTGGACTGCGGCGACTTCTGGCGTGAGCGAGTGCTGATCTCGACGACGCCTTGGTTTCGCATCCCGGCGTATGTGCTGATCCCCAAAGATTTGAAGAAGCCCGCGCCGGCGATCGTCGATCTGCACTCGCACGGCGGGATGTTCCTTTTCGGCAAGGAGAAGGTCATCGACTTCGGGACCAACCATCTGGCGATGACGAAGTACCACCAGCAAAACTACGACGGTCGGCCCACGGCCACCGCGCTCGTGAGACGCGGTTATGTCGTGATCTCGATCGACGCCTTCATGTTTGGCGAGCGTCGCGTGCTGCTCGATGAGGATCTGAAGTTTGGTTGGGATCGCTCGAAATACTCGCTCGACGATATTCAGCAGCTCAATCAAAAGTGCCGAGCCAAGGAAGCGACGATCGCCAAGAGCCTCGTGCTCGCCGGCGCGACGTGGCCGGGAGTCGTCAACTACGACGACCGCCGAGTCGTTGAATACCTCACGACACGGACTGAGGTGGATGCCCAGCGGATCGGTTGCGTCGGGATCTCGATGGGTGGTTATCGGTCGGCGTATCTGGCGGCGAT
The DNA here is from genome assembly GCA_005778115.1 of Planctomyces sp. Taxonomy (GTDB): domain Bacteria; phylum Planctomycetota; class Planctomycetia; order Planctomycetales; family Planctomycetaceae; genus SXKJ01. The sequence continues at coordinate 2,997 of SXKJ01000485.1, forward strand.
GGACGACCGGATCAATGCGGCGTGTGTCGTGGGCTTCATGTCGTCGATGCGACCGATGTTGAAGTCGCACGTCGACACACACTCGTGGATTCACTTTCTGCCGGGCCTGCATCGGCTCATGGACCTGCCCGAACTCGTGTCGCTCACCGCTCCGCGAGCGTTGTTCGTGCAACAGTGTTCGCAAGACCGACTCTTTCCGCTGTCCGGCATGCAGTCTTCCGTAAAACACATCGCCGAGCTTTATCAAGTGGCTGGGAGTCCCGATCAATTCCTCGGCCGGTTCTACGACGAACCTCACCGCTGGACGATCGCCATGCAGGACGAAGCCTTCTCGTGGCTGGACGAAAAGCTGAGTCATGGCCGATCGAGTCAGCCCCCACGCGGCGATCGGTGAGAGGATTGCCGTACCGTGGCCGTTAGGGAGCGGCCAACGCGGGCCGCCCCCTAACGGTCGCGGTACGGATTTCAGCGGCCTCGATGAACGTCTCACGGATGATCGCGCGAGGCATAGTCCGGCAACCGCATTGCCTCGAAGCATCACCTCACCGAGTCCCCGGCAACTTGATCGTGTTGGGAATGTGATTCTCCGGGACCGCGAGATTGGCAAGTGTCGCTTTGAGGCGGCCTTCTTCGTCGGCATTGGCGGGCAGCGAGGCGTTGTGGAACGCGGGGAGGAGTTTGTCCCAGACGACGTTGAGTTCGGCTTGCATGTCTTTCGTGTCGGCAGTGATAGTGATGACCGCGTCTTGTTCTGGAAGTACGAGGCAGAATTGTCCGAACGCTCCGTCGCCGCGATAGGCTCCGTGACGGCAGCGCCAGAACTGGAAGCCGTAGCCCTGATCCCAATCGCGAGCGGGGTCGCTGCCGTTGGAGACTTGCTTCGAGGTCGCTTGCTCCACCCAGGATGCGGGCACGAGTTGCTTGCCGTTCCACTTGCCCTTCTGCAAATAGAGTTGCCCAAACTTGGCGATGTCCTCAGTACGAAGCATCAAGCCCCAACCGCCGGTCGAGATCCCTTGCGGGCTGCTCATCCAAGTCGGGTTCTCAATGCCGAGCGGCTCAAACAATCGCGGCTTCAAGAACTCCAGCATCGTTTGCCCTGTGACCTTCTGCACGATCGCCGACTGCATGTAACTCGCGGGCGAGTTGTATTGAAAGTGAGCCCCCGGCTTATGCGGCACCGGATGCGCCAGAAACGTCTTTACCCACGGATCATCAGCCGTGAACTTCGGCTCGGTCTCATGCCCGGTGGACATCGTCAGCAGATCTCGGACGCGCATCTGCTTCAACTTGTCCGACGGGTTCTCGGGCGCATCGTCCGGAAAGAACTTCAGCACCTGATCGTCGATGCTCAGCCTTCCGTCAGAGATGGCCAGTCCAACCGCTGTCGAACAGAAACTCTTGCTGAGCGAATGCAGGACATGCGGCTTGTCGGCTGCTTCGGGCTTCCACCAACCTTCGGCGACGACATGTCCGTGTCGCAGCAGCATGAAGCTGTGCAACGTGTCGATCTTCTGATTCGCTGTCTCCACGAATTCACGAATGGCCTTCGAGGAAACACCCTGCGACTCCGGCGAACTGCGCGGCAACCGCACATCGTCCGCGACCGCCAACGACATCGACGAAGCTAAACTCAACACGGCAACGAAGAGAAAACGACTCATATTTCAGGGTTCCCATTGAGGCAAATCATTCGCGACAACAATCGACGCATTGGCTTGTGTGATATTGGATAGATTCGATGCCATTCAAGACCGTGACTCTGCTTGAGTTTGCATGCCAGTGAAGGTGCGTCGGCACTCATTGAATCTCGGATGGGTCATTGGGCATGACGAGTCTTTCGAGGGCGGTGAAGTGCGAAAGCAAACGACGCGGCCACATGACAGCACGGCTTGCGGAATCTCGCAAGATTTCAGCGGATCCGTTGGCTCGGATCATCGAAGTGCCTGACTCGTCTCAGGCGATGATCAACGTCCAGGCTGCCGTGCTGGCGATCCAGTCGCTCGGATTTCGGCGGGCATGGGGCGGGTGGCGTTGAGCGCTCGGTCGGTCGAGTTCTCGATGCCTTGAATCAGCGTTTCATCGAGCAGTTGCACGAGCGTGCGTTGGCCGAAACCGTAGAGATTCCAGAATCCCAGTTGTGTGACATCGACGGAGCGGTGCAGCAACTTTGACGTGGGGAGTTGCGATTGGCCGGTGACATCGGCGAGATTCTCTTCGATGTCTTGTTCGCGGCGTTGAACGTAATCGACGGCGGCGTTTATGCGGCGGAGGTTGGTTTGCGAAGTGATCTGGTAATCCCAGATTGTCGCGTTGGTGAGGTCGATGACGTTCGCGCTTTCAGACACCCACTCGCTGCGATGGTGCCGTAGTGCTAGATCGACGCGGTCGGTTGCGGTCATGAACGGGTGGCGGCCGCGCGTCAGCGGCGAGATCACGTCGTCCATGATGCGGAACACGCTCAGTTCGGTGAACAGCAGCGCGTTGTAGGCGACGTTGTTGAGGTCATACGGGCTGGCGGGATGATTGATCGTCAGTGGCTGGTCCGGGTATTCGGACACGGGTTGGAAACTGACCGGTTGCCACGCCTTCAGGTCGACCGAGTCCCAAAAGACGGCACGCATGACTTGTCCGGACGTCAGCGTGATGTCACCTGCGGGGCTGCGAGCCGTGATCTTTGAAGACAGACCGTGGGTGTCATCGGCCGACGCGAGTTGGACCGGAAACGGACTTTGTTGGATGTGCTGCGAGAACATCGGGGTCGGCAAGTGGAGGACATCAGGTTGATAGATCGAGCGGATCGGTTGACCGTCGAAGTGGTCCATGCGGATGCCGCTGCCCACCATGTCGAGCAGTGTCGGCGCGAGGTCCGCCAATCGGCAGGGAGAGTCGATCCGAGCACCTCGGCGAATGTTCGGGCCAGCCACGAACATGCAGGCGCGCATCGAGTCAGGCAGCGGGTAGCCGTGCATCGTGCCGGGAGAACTCTGGTTGCCGAAATACCAACCGGGCCGGGCCGTGATGACTAAATCGGGAGCCGCATCCGCCTCTTGAGGAGCGATGTTGTTCTGCCAGAGCATGTGCCGCGAGAGGGCGACGACCGAGTCTGGGTACTGGGTTGGGTTCTGCGTTTCGAGCCACTCGCGCTCATTGTGCCACTCGCGGAGGAAACTGGCATCGACCACTTGCGTCAGGCCGAGCGGATCGCGCAGCGGATGTTCGACGACGTTGTAGGAGACCTGTCCGTCGGCGGTCGGCTGCACGTCGGTCACGACGGAGTATCGCAGTTGCCAGCGAATCGTGTCGGTCGAGGTGCGTTCGAGCGGCTGTCGTTCGATCACTGCCGAGCCGCGATCGGCGGTCGTCACCAGCACGGAGTTCTCGCCGAGCTTCATCAGCACGAGGTCGATCGTGCGTTGGCGATTCGCCGACTCGTCAAACAAGCGGACTGGCTCGTCGCGGCCCCGCTCTTGTTGTTGCCCGCCGGGGTTATTGAATTCCGCGTGGGCGATGAATTCGGCCAAGTTGACCGGCGGCAGATGATCGGCAAGGCGATAGGCCAGCAAGTCCGCCGGGCGGTTAGGACCGGACCAATCTCCGCTGCGATATTGCCCTTTGGGGAGATAGACGCGAGCCACTCCGTCGGAATCGCCGTCGATGAAGACGAATTCGCGACCGCCGTCGCCGTCGTGATGAGCTCGTTCACGATGTTGTCGCACCGTGAGGCCCAGACCGCCGCCGGTCCAACGTCCCTCGGCGTCGAGTTCGCGCGGGCGATAGAACAGTTCGTGAGCGACATCGAACAGCGAGAGGTGTCCGGTCCGGCCGCCATGATGTCCGTGATCACTGACGAGGCAGAAGTAGGTCGAGCGCAGCCGGCCCTGAGCTTTGAACTCGGCGACGACCTGACCGATGAGCTGATCGGCTTGAGCGATGGTCCGCCGCGTCGCACCGAATTGGCCGCGGCATTGCTTGTGGCTGACGGAATCGGTTTCCGGGAGCCAGACGATCATGACCGGTTGCTCGCGCGGCATGAGTTGTCGCACGGCGTAGTTGGCGTTCGCGTCATCGATGTACTTCCAAGCGTCCTGAGCTTTGAGGTACGGCACGGTTCGGGCGAGGCTGCGGCTCCAGAGCGGCGGTGGCGTTTCGGTCATGATCGGCAACGTGCCGGTCGCCCAGTCGCGTCCCTCGCTGCGCAGGAGTTCGTACAACGGCGCGATGTCGCTGGTCAGCGAGTGCTTCCAGGCGTGTCCTTCTTTTCCGCCGTAGATCCACTTGCGCGCGGTCGATTGGCCATCCACCAAGGCGCGATCGAGACCTTGTGGCGACAGCAGCCGCGCGCTGCGGCTGGGACCGAGCGGATCGAGATACGATTGCGACACGAGCCGTTGACGGCTGAACCGCACTTGCCCTTTCAAGCCGTGACGGTCGGAGAAACAGCCGGTCCACATCGTCCCGTTCGCGGTGATCGTGTCCGACGGAAACACGGTGTAGCAGTTGGACATCCAGCAGCCATTTTCGAGAAATAGTGACTGGATGTTCGGCAAATGTCCCATCGTAGCCATCTCGCGCACGACGTCGGGGCGCAAACCGTCGGCGTAAAAGATGACCACCTGGCAATTCGGCAACGGCGCGCCGCTGGTTGAATTCGCGGGAACGACCTCTTCGTAGCTCATCGGCTGCACGAGCGTCGGCCGCGAAACCTCGGCATGAAACGCTCCCTCGCTGTCGCTGGGATCGAAGTCGTTGACGGCGAGTTGCAATCGGCCACTGTTCGCGGCTTGCCAACTTTTTGACTTGCCGACGAAGAACGGTTTGCCGTTCTCGCCGATGCGACCCATCAAGCAGAAGCACGGAGCTGGTCCTTGACTGCCGCTGGGGAGCGGGAAGCGTTGGTCTTGAATGCCGTCGTGGACCATGAAGGTTCCTTCCGGACTGACGGTGGCCTCGAACTTCTGGCCCCAACGATCGGATTGCCGCACGACCACGCGACCGCTGGCGGTGATCGAGAGCGGCTGGCCGTCGAGAACTTCCACGTCGGTATCGACCCAGCCGACGGAGCCGGGAATGGTCACGACGGTTCCGCTGGTCTCGGTCGAGTTGGTCGTGAAGGCGTGGCCTGTCGAGGATGCCGTTTGCGTACAGCCCAGCAACGACAACGGTGCGCACAGACAAAGCGCCAGCCAGCCTTGGCGGCGTCGTACGATCGACAATTTTGACGAGCCTCGAAACAAGTTCGGCATCCTTGCCACCTGACGATCCAGCGGTGCGGGACACTCTCAGAGTCCACTGCACTCAGACTTCGTCGAGACGCCCGCGAACAATTGATGCCATCGGCCGTTTCGTTGCTGTCGACCGAAATCCGCGTTGTGACCTTGCGGACTACGGAGCTTCCGCAGGCGATTCGGGAGGAGGCAGTCTTCACCGGGTCGAAGAGGTCTTCTCAATCGTCAAGGTTTGCCAAATGGCTGAAGCCACACGACTTTTTTGCGGTTCAAACTCCGAGATCACGGTGCGATCTGGTGCGGTCGGGAATGAGCGACAAGACGTCTGCTCGTCAGCCCGGCGGGCGATTGCACTGGGGGACTGATGCCGCCCCGCTCGTAAAAATATCTGTTTCGCAGGCGGTTAAAACTGCAACAGTGACAGCAGGGTGCCTGACAGCGTGACGTTCTCATTGATCTCGGAAGCAGTGGCTCCAGGCAGCGAGTCGCTGCCGAGGTTCCCGGCGACGGTGTCGGCACCGGAGCCGCCGTTGACGACGTCGTTGCCGTCTTCGCCCAGCACGATGTCGTTGTCTTCGTTGCCGGACAACACATCGTGGCCGTCGCCGCCGAGCACCGTGTCGTTGCCCAGGTTGCCGTTGACCGTGTCATCGCCGTCCATCCCGGTGATGAGATCGTTGCCGCCATCGCCGGTGATCGAGTCCTGGCCGTTTCCGCCATTGATGGTGTCGTGTCCTTCGCTGCCAATGATGATGTCGTCGCCATCGTCGCCCTGGAGCTGATCATTTCCGGCTTGGCCATTGAGGAGATCGTTGCCGGCTCCACCATCTCCGATGTCCTGGCCATCTCCGCCGAGCAGCGAGTCGGCTCCCAGGCCGCCGAGCATCGAATCGTTGTCGGCCATCCCATTGAGTGCATCGTCGCCATCGCCGCCCGTCAGCGTGTCGTTGCCGTCGTCGCCGTTAAGCACGTCGTCGCCAGCATCGCCGGAAAGCAGATCATCGTGGTTGCCTCCGTTGAGCGTGTCGATGCCATCGCCACCTTGTAGCGTGTCGGTTCCGGCCGAACCGCTGATCTCGTCGTTGCCCAGGCCGCCGAGGACGTTGTCGGCTCCGGAGGCACTGTTGATCGAATCGTTTCCGCCATCGCCGCTGATGAGATCATTCCCCGCGCTGCCGGTGATTAAGTCGTTGCCTTCGCCACCGGACACGGTCAACCGGGAGGTGCCAACTGCGTGGTCCGCGGCGTTGATCCGGTCATTGCCGTCGCCCCCGTTGATGATCACCAGGTCGCCAGCCGTCCGGTCGAGCACGCCGATGTTGATCGTGTCGTTGCCGGCCAGGCCGTCGATCTGAATCGTGGCTGCCGGGCTGATGACCGTGACCGTGGAAGTGCCGTTGCTGACCGTCAGATTGCCCGCGGCATTTTGAGCGATCGTAATCAGGTCGATCCCGGCGGTGCCGGTGAACTGCAAGGAGTCATTGCCGGCCGAGCCGCCGTTATAGACGTCGTTGCCATCGGCGATCGTGGCAATCAGCACGTCATCGCCAATGCCGCCGTCGAGCAGGTCTTGTCCCGATTGACCGTCGAGCGTGTCATCGTCCCCTTGGCCGAGAATCGCGTCGTTGCCGCCGCCACCCAGCGCGCTGTCGTTGCCGTCACCGCCGAAGAGCGAGTCGTCGCCACCATTGCCGTTGAGCGTGTCGTCGCCGAAGCCGCCGGGGAAGGAGTCGTCGCCGAAAGCGATATCGTTGTCGGCACCACCGGAGACGTTGTCGTTGCCGTCGCCGCCCGAGACCGTGTCGTTCTGATTGCCACCGAGCACGGTGTCGGTGCCGGAGTTGCCTTCGACCAAGTCTTGGCCGATGCCGCCATCGACCGAGTCATTGCCGTTGCCGCCACGAATCGTGTCGTTACCGCCGGTCCCCACGATGGTGTCGTTGCCGGTCAGTGCGAAGAATGCGTCATCGCCGTTGATCAGGTCGGCGTCATTGCCGCCGTTGATCGCGTCATTGCCGGCTCCGCCGTTGATGGTGTCGAGTCCCGCGTTGCCGAACAGCTTGTCGGCACCGGCACCGCCATCAATGAAATCGTTGCCGCTTCCGGAATAGACCGAGTCATCGCCGTTGCCGCCGAGAATCGAATCGTTCTGGCCGTCGCCGTTGAGGACATCGAGGCCGTCGCCGCCGCGCAGCGTGTCGTTGCCCTGGCCGCCAAAGATGGTGTCGTTACCAGCTCCCGCGAAGCCGGGCGTGTCTCCATCAACGAGGTCGGCACCGTCCCCCGCGATGATCGAGTCGGCACCCGCTCCGCCGTCGAGCGTATCAAGTCCGTCGCCGCCGTTGACCGTGTCGTTCCCCAGCCCGCCATCGATGTCGTCGTTCCCGTTGCCGCCGACCAGCGAGTCATCGGCCGATCCGCCGCTGATGGTGTCGTGACCGTCGCCGCCGTCGATCAGATCGACACCGGAATGGCCACTGATCAAATCGTTGCCGTGTCCGCCGCGTAGAGTCTCGTCGAGATTATTCGCGCCGTTGATGATGTCGTCGCCATGCTTGCCGTCGACGCTGATCGTTGGATTCTGAGTCAATCGAGTCGAATTCAGCAGGCTGAGGTCAATCGTGTTCGGACCGTCGCCGCCGGTCACGACGATCGACGAAACATTGCTGGCCAGAATCGTCGGCAGTGAATTGACCGGTGTGCCATTCGCCAGCACTTGGACCAAATTCTGATTCAGCGGATTCGGACGGACGGTGATGTCGTCACTCGCGTCCGAGCTGACGCTCAGTTGACCGCTGATGAAGAACGCGGTGACGGACAGCAGCGAGCGGTCCTCCAGCGTCTCAGCAGGTTGCTGGCGAGCCGTTCGCGAACGACGACGAGCGCTGATCGACGGAGCCACGGAATTGCGAATTGCTTCGAGCCAGGAAGTCCATTGCATAGTGACCGATCCTTGATCGTCTGATGTCTCGGAGTGCCGGCACATCGCCTGCACCGCGTAAAACGCGCGGAATGATTGTCAGTCTTTATCGACGTGTCATAACCGGATTCCACGACATTGTTGGCATTCCCAGCAAAACGACCGCAGCTTGCCCGGCTTGTGTCGCTTGGCCAAGCTGAATGAGCGGCAAGGCGTTAGCTGGGATTATTCAGGGGTTCGTAGCCGAAGTATTTCCCCACACCATGAATAACTCGGGATAGTGCCATCCCGCTCAAAGAGTTTGCCATTGCGCTTGTCCGGTCGACGAAACAAAAACACCTCAGCCGGTTGGCCGAGGTGTTTTGAAAAAGCGTCAGCGTTGATGACTGGAACTCAGTCCGCAGCGTCCTTTGGCTCAGCGGAGATTCGGGCCACTGGGGGCGAATTGCGGATTGAACTCCTGAATCATCGGTGGCTCGTTGGATCGCGGAAAACTCGATGTTGGAGTCGCCGGGACGACGTAGGCTCGCGCACCGGCTTGCTGTTCCATGGCCGCTTGCATCGCCGGGTCGATGTAGATCGGCGAGGCGTTCATCGGAACATTCAATACCGCGTCATTGTAGTTCTGAGGCGGACCGAATCGGGCTTGCTCGACTTGGTAATCGCGCCATGCTCGTTGGCGCGCCATCTCCATTTCGTAGTGGGCATGCGCCTGCGACATCTGATTCTGAACGGACGGTGTGATCGCAGCTCGCGTTTGATAGCGGTGCCACCACTGTTGCGAGTACGGCAACCCTTGCGGTTGCCCCCAGCGGTACGCGAGATCGACTTGCGCGAAGACGTGCTTGTAATTGTAAGGCCGGAAGTATTGATGGCCGTTGTAGGCCCCAAACTCTTGGAAGTAGCCGTGCATCCAAGCCTCTTGCGTGTCGAACGGCAGCAGAGTGTCGCCGTTGGACCCGCTGTAGCCATTCAGTCCCATGCCCGTCGAATAGAGCCTGCCACCAGTTGCTCCTCCGATCATGCCGTAGGCTCCGCCACCGAAGCTGCCGCCGACCGGTACACCACCGACGAAACCGCCGTTGTTACAGGTCTGACAGCCACCATAGGGAGTCTGCCCCAACGCCATGATGACCGTCATCGCCCACAGGCTGCTCGACATGTTCGTCTCCCTGGCTCATTGATTTTCGATTGGCGATTGATGACACCACTTCTCCGGCTCATCAAAAATCGAAAATCCCTAATCCGCCTCTTCCTTGATCGGCCGGAGAATCGGTATTTCTCCGCTCTTCCTGAAAATTCGCGCAACACGCACGTTCGTCAAGCTCGGATCGAAGCCGGAGATTCTGGCGACTCTTGCCGGATGCGATTGGATTGTCGGCGGACAGTGACCTAGGCGACGACTAGTTTTCCTCCGTTTGCCACCGAAGGCGATTCCCCTCCGTCCCACGGTTCGGCTGTTTTTCTGGCTGTGCCGATTCGTCTGTGTTTGGCCGAGGGAGGCGAGCAGGAGGCTCCCAGTCATCTCAGGGACTCACAGCGAGTTGGGCGGCGAAATCCAACCCGAAAGGTGCCCCATGCGAGTTTTCTCTCTCCGAACCGCACTGTGTTTGACGCTGGCTGCTCTGACGACATCGACCGGATTGGCGGGAGTGCGCGGCAAGTCCACCAAGCCTAAAGATCCCGCTCCTGTTGCCTCGCCCGCAGTCCGGCGGGCTGCTCAAAGTGATGCCGATCAATCCGTGAACTCCGTCCCGGTCCCGGTTGACGCAAACGCCACGAATGAAAGGGTCATTCACGAAACGACCATCAATCCCGCAGCCAATGGGAAGCCAACTAACAACTTCCATCCTGCAACCGTCATGGCACACGATCCGAGTTGCAACTGCGCCGCTCCAGCGGCGGCCCGATTGGATACCGTCGTCATGCCGATGATGTCTCCGGCCTACGCACCGATTTCGATGATTTCGACACCAAGTTGTTGGACTTGCGGTGGTGGCCTGGGCGGCGGCCTTAGCCCCGCCGCATCGGCTGCCTACCACCAAGCATTTGGTCCGGGCCTGTACCGCACGGGAGCCGAGGCGGGGCAGTATCACTTCCCCTATTACAGCTATCGCCGACCGTGGTACTTCCCCGGCCAGCCAAGCTTCCATCGCAGCACTGACTATGTGTGGTAACGGAATTTTCGTTTTTCAACTGACCAGCAAATCGTCGGTAGCGGGTCAGTTTAGTCGCCGTTCGCTCCGCGAAAGGGCGTTCTTTCGCGGAGCGAAAGGCAACAAACGTTAAACTGTCCCCTTACCAATTCGTCGTTGGTGATTCAAATCGAAAATCGACAATCAAGAATCCTCCAGCTTCGGTCTTCGGATCGAGGCTGTTTTTTTTGAGGCCCCGCCGTCGGCGAAATGTGCCGTTGAAAGTGTGCGAAATCGCCACATTGAATTCTTTACCGTTAATGTCGGGAAAAGTGTTGAAGCTCGGTCAATCCGAAGAACCTACCCAATCGATACAAATTCCAAGCGCCGGTCACTCGGCCCATCGTGGGCACATTTTGGGTCCGCGCCGCGTCGCGAAAGCCGGCGGGGCATGGTTGTGTTTTCCAGAAGCAATGGCGAAAGCCGTGCGAGGAGAGCCTCGGATGATTCGTTCTTCCACAGTCATTCGCAGTGACCAACGACAGGTCCATCATCGAAGATGGTTGCTGGGCGCACTGATCGGGTTGATGTCGGTGACATCCGCGTCGCTCTGCCCGGCGCAGGGGTATCAACCGCTGGCCGCCCCACCGAGCTATTCGCAGCGGGGACCGGCGACGCAGGCCAATTATCCGCCGGCCGCTTATGTGCAAAACTACCCACATTCCGTCGAGCCTGCGGCATACAACCGAGGCGGGAAGAAAGACAAGAACCGTCCGCTGCCAGCGCTGATCGTCAAGATGCCCCAGGCGGATGAAGAAATGGAAGTCATCCATCACCGCAGCCAACTGGTGATTACGCGCAGTCGCATCACGCGCTGGGCCGTTGCCGATCCCTCGGTGGTCGACGTGTTGCAGTACAGCCCGAACGAGATTTCGATCATCGGGCAGCAAATGGGAGCCACGCACCTCACGTTGTGGTTTGAAGGCGAGCCGACCACGGATCCACTGATCTACCGGGTCGAAGTCATTCGTGATCCGAACTGGGAAAATCAGCAACGCGAAGACTACGGAAAGCTGGAGCGACAACTGCAAGTGTTGTTTCCCAACAGCCAGGTTTATCTCGTGCCGCTGTCCTACCGATTGATCGTGAAGGGCCAAGCTCGCGACCAGGAAGAAGCTGCGCAGATCATGAACGTCGTACGCGCCGAATGGGTCGCTCGCAACTCCGGATTAGCCAATGGCTACGGCGGCGGCGGCTTTGGCGGCGGCGGCTTTGGCGGCAGATTTGGCGACACTGACGACTTCGGAAGTGACGATTTTAACAACAACTTCAACTCTGGCGTCATCAACATGCTGGAAGTTCCCGGCGAGCAAATGGTGATGATCCATGTGCGGATCGCGCAGTTGGACCGGGCTCAGTTGCGGCGTTTCAGCATCGATTTGAATTACCTCATCAACAAAGCGGGTAATGCCTCTCAGATCATTAGCGGTTCGGTCAATCCCGCGGCAGGATCGGCGGCGCTGAGCGGCATCTTCGAGAATGGCGAAATCAACGTCCTGCTGGATTGGCTGGCGTCGAATCGCACGGCCAAGATCAAGGCGGAGCCAAGCATCACGGTGATGAATGGCACCACGGCCAGTTTTCTCTCCGGCGGTGAGTTTGCCGTGCCGACGATTGTCGGTGTCGGCGGAGCGCAAGGGACGACAACCACTTTTCGCGGCTTCGGAACCTCGCTGATTGTCACGCCGACCATCATCGACAAGGATTTGATCCGCTTGCGGATCGTCCCTGAATTCAGCGCGATCAACAGCGGCAACACGTCGGGCGGAGTGCCCGGACTCGACACTCGACGAGCCACCACCACTGTGCAACTCCGGGAAGGCCAGACGATGGCCCTGGCGGGATTGTTCTCGCACCAAAGCTCAACCGAGATCACGCGCATCCCATTCCTGGGAGAGTTGCCGTATATCGGTTCGCGCCTCTTCAATGCCAAAGAAGCTGGCCAAGGCGAGACCGAACTGCTGTTTCTAGTCACTCCGGAAATCGTCCGGCCGATGGAACAAGACGAAGTCCCGCCGGTGCCGGGTTTCTATGTCACGCATCCAAACGATTACGAACTGTATCACTACGCCATGACCGAAGGTGCTCCGGATCAAGGGATCTACACGATCCCGCCCTATGGCTGGGGACAGGGCATGGGGACCGAAGTCGGCTATCGCCCGTACAACCCGGCACTCGGAATGTTTCCGCCGGGACCGCCCAACGGCATCATCGGCGGCAGCATGCAGAATGGCGGTTTCGGCTTTCCCAACGGTGCGAATCAAGGCAGCGGCCTGATGCCCAACGGGGGCTATGGTCAGTCGATGCTGACGCCCCCCGCCGCAACTGGCGCGCCGGCTCCCTATCCTGATCCGTCCGTGCGGTACGCCCCGCGTGGTAACAATCCGCTGCTGAGCAGTTCGTCCGCCGAGGCCATCGCGAATCAACAGAAACCCAGTTGGAACCCGCTCAAACGATTCGGCGGAAAGGCGGTTCCGAACAACGTTCAGCCGGCGGGATACAACTCGCCGCAATCGATGAATGGACCTGTTCAACCGGCTGGCTACCAGGCCCCGCGAAGCCGCTACTAATCGACCTGATCCTAACTGCCGATAACCAATGAGACGATACGTCCTCCGGAGCGAGGGCGTGGAGAGTGATTCACGGAGGAGGGGACATGTCCATTCGCGACCGTATGCCCAAGCTGGCGACCTGCCTGCTGCTCTTCTCGGCCCTGTCCGGCTGTTACTTGCCGACCTTCGGTTCGAGACGCTCGTTCGCGATTCCCAATACCTATCCATTGGGCAGCACCCTCCGCGATCATTACCACCAGATGGAAATGAACGCGGAAGCCTCCGACTTCATCCTGCACCGCTACGAGTTCGTGCGCAACTCCGCCGAACTCAACTGCTCCGGCAAAGATCATGTGATGGAAATCGCCGCGCGGATGCGCAGCTGCCCATTCCCGGTACTCGTCGAAAGATCCGAGAACAACTCAGATCCGGAACTCGATCAACTGCGCCGCAATATCGTCACGCAGATTCTGTCGGACCACGGCAACGCCGATGCGCCTCAGCGCTGCGTGGTGGCAACGCCGTACAACAAGCACCTCAACGGCACGGAAGCCGAGTCTGACTGGTATCGCTGGGTCGGCATCCGCGGCGGAGGCCAGAACAACAACAACAACAACAACAACGCTGGTGGTGGTGGTGGCGGCGGACGTGGTGGCTTCTAGTGGTCCAATAATCTTGCTTTGAGATGTAGCCACATTCGCCAGAGTGTGGGTCTGCCACGTTCTGGTGAACGTGGCTCCCCGACAATTCAAAGTTGGCGGACCACTAGCCCGCATTTCTCACCCCGCAAATCAAACAGGACGGCTCGGTCGTGGGTAAGTGTTGTGTTCATCAGTACTTCACCACGAGCACGGAGGCCGTCCTGTGAAAACAGAGTGTCAGACACAGTTGTTCGAGTTGCAACCC
>SXKJ01000486.1 GCA_005778115.1 Planctomyces sp.
AAACGCCTTCGAGCCTTCCGCCGCCAACTGCTCATTCCACTTCCGCAGCAGGTTCTGACCGATCTCCAAGCGACGAGCCGCTTCCGCGAAACTCAGTCCTTGACGAGACACCAACGACACGGCCTCGACCTTGAACTCCCGCGTAAACACTCGACGTTTTGACATGAACTTCGCTACTTACGCGTCACAATACGCGCTACGTTGCGCGCACGCAAAACGTGGGCTAGTCCAGTCCACCAGCTCCAGATGCCCCGGACACATCATTCTGAGAGATCAAAACGCAGTCACCGAGATCGCCTCGATCGTTGAAGCCAGAACCGCTGGCCCGCGCATGCCCAGCTTTGCTGATTCCGCGGTAGTTAAAACTCTGGTCGATTGCCCCGAATGCACTCGAGAGATCGTTGAGTTCCGAAGTCACGGAACGAGTAACTGCTTCCAGCCCAGCGACCATTCCCAAGACACCGACGGTGCCCACCAATGCAAGTTCTGACGAGAGCACAACGCCCATCTCGTCCGCCAACAGTTGCTGCCACAAATTTTTCATGATGCTCTCCCGATCGATTGGGGAATGCCGTCACGTCTCAATGACGGTCACCAAGAAGAAAAAATCCGACGGTGGAGAGCGAAAAGAATTGCCGAGAGGAACGGTCCTCGGAAATTACTCTTCGCTCTCGCGCCGCCGAACTGAGCCGCCTAATTGGCCAGGGGATCAGCCCAGCCAATTTCACGACTCTGCTCCTGGTGGTCTCTCAGGTCACCAGGAATTGGCGGCTTTCAGGCCGCCAGTGGTGGCACGAATCAGTCGTTCGCCACGCACGCTCGTCTCCTCGATGAAGGGGATTTGAGGCCAATCGTTTGGCCTGACAACCAGAAGAATCAGCAAAACCGATACCGACGACACGACCGACACAATCGTTACAAGCAGAGTTCAGCCGTAACCTCCAGTGATCGAATGAGGTTGGGTTGTGACGATTATTTCGGCGTAGCGGCGCGAGCGTTGTCGAAAATCCTGTCGCGGCCAACTTACTTAGCGCAAATCCTGTCGCGCCCAACTTACTTAGCGCAAATCCTGTCGCGCCCAACTTACTTAGCGCATTGCGTAAATGATGATTCGAGCTTTGAACAAGCTGGCGAGATAAGTCTCGCATCGCCGCCTGCGTCTCGGCCAAGTGAGGCTGTCGCATCTGCAATGGCTCGGCTAATTTGTCGCCGTCGTTAGTAGCCGCAGGTTTGTGGGACGCGAATCCGAGAAGGGGACTTCAATGTCGCGATGCTTAGTGACGGGCGGGGCGGGGTTCATCGGCAGCCATTTGACTGAGGAGTTATTGGCAGCCGGTCATCACGTCACGGTGCTCGACAACCTGTCCACGGGACGCGCCGAGAACCTCAAAGGGTTGGAAGGGAATCCGCGACTGACGATTCGATCCGGTTCGATCACCGACCAAATGCTGGTGGCCGAAGTCGTGCGCGAGGCGGACGTCATCTATCACCTGGCCGCCGCGGTCGGTGTCAAACTGGTGGCCGACGATCCTGTGCGGACCATCCAGACCAACATCTACCCGACCGAGTCGTTGTTGCAGATGGCGGTGCAAGGAGCCGGCAAGCCGTTCTTTCTGGCATCCACCAGCGAGGTGTATGGCAAGAATCCGAAAGAGCAGTGGACCGAAGAAGACGACCTGCAACTGGGGCCGACGTCTCGGCCGAGATGGGCTTATGGATGCTCGAAGGCGATTGATGAATTCCTGGCGTTGGCGTACCACCGCAAGCATGGTTTGCCGGTGGTGATCGGCCGGTTCTTCAACGTGGTCGGGCCAAGACAAGTCGGACACTACGGCATGGTGATCCCGCGGTTTGTCGATCAGGCGCTAAGTGGTGGGCCGGTGGTCGTGTACGACGACGGCGAGCAAGTCCGATGTTTCGCGCATGTGCGAGAGGTTGTGGCATCGATCATAAAATTGATGCAGACACCGACGGCTCAAGGGCAGGTCTTCAACATCGGCAGTGATCGGCCGTGGTCGATTCGGCAGCTTGCGGAGGCGGTGATCGCCAAAGTCAATCCGTCGGTTCGCATCGAATACCTACCTTATGGCAAAGCTTACGGTGACGATTTCGAAGATGTGCGCCGCCGCGTTCCGGACGTCAGTCGGTTACTGAAAACGATTGGATCGACGCCGCAGTTGGGGTTGGACGCGATTTTGGATGACATCATCGCCTGGAAGGCCGCGCGGTGATCGGGAATGAGACCGGCGAGCGGAGGGATGTCGGTGGAACTCGTCAATGATGCACGGCTGAAGGAGCTGGCTCGTGAGCCGGTGCGGGAATTGTTCCCGGCGGCCCGCCGCGATGCGGTGATGCAACCACTCGTCGTCTTGTTGGCGTTCTTGCCTGGGTTGCTCGTGTTTTGGAATCCATCGCTGGATGACGCCACGAGCCAGCAGGGACTGCGGGCGCTCGATGTCGGTGCCAGTCAAACGGTGTGGGATTGGATGGCAACTGCCACACAGGAACCCTCTCCAAGTCAGTCATCTGCGAAGCCTCTGGCCACACTGTTGACGGCGCTGGGACTCAAGTTGGCGTTGTTGGCCCCCGAGAGCCGTCTCTTGCTGGCGTCCTTTTTGAGTTCGGTGTTTTTGCTGCTGTGCCTTGGTGGCTTAGCGAAGAAGGTGGGGGGCAGCCGCTTCGCCTTGTTGGTCGTTTTGTTGGCCTGTGGACATCGCGAGTACCTGTCATTGAGTGGCGGGTTGCCTCCGATCGCGCTGTCGTTGGCGTTTGCGGTGTTGTCGTTTCGAGGAATGCTGGCTCATCAATCGGTGGATGGTGCGTGGGTTTCCTGGTCGTTGTTGGGGAGCAGCCTGGCGCTGGCCGCGTGCTGGCTCTCTGGAGGCGAATTGGCAATCGGAGCGTGGGGCGTCCTGTGTGTGCAGAGCGTTTTGGGCTGCCGTGAAATCGCGAATGTTGGTGCGCGGACACCGTGGCGACGCTGGCTCTCGCAGTTGCTGGCCCAGATGGCAATGGGCCTGGTGGGGTTGTCGTTTGTCACCGCAGTTGGGTTGGTGGTCGTCTGCGGCTGGCAGTTTGCTTTTTCCAAGGGGCTCGACTTCCACGAATTCGTCTGGCATTCATCGGCGATTCCGAGAATTTGGCCGACAGAATTACGAGGGACTTTGGCGACTCAGTTCCTGTTGAACGTCAGCGGCATGTGGTTCGGTTTCGCGTTGCTCGGAGCGGTGAGGCTGTTGCACGTCGCACGGTCGGACTCGGAGGAAGCCGATGGTCGTGGCCGTTGGTTTCTCGTGGGCTGGTTGGGGATCGCTGGAGCTATTTGGTGGACGACTTGGCCCACACATGGTGGTGTCTTCATGAACTCTGTTAGTTGGCCGAGTTTCCTGTTGCTGTCGCTGTTGTTCTTAGCGGCGTGGGGAGTTGAGGGAGTGCTGCTCCGAGAGTTCAGCTTGGCGAGCGTTTTTGCCTCGGTCTTCGTCACGCTGGGAGTTCTCATAGTGCCGTTCTGGTTGTCACGAATGACAAGTTTTCCCAGCGTTCAATCGCTGACGATTGGCGGCTTACTGACGGCAGGAGTCGCCCTGGCTGGTGCATGGTCGATTCGCCGCATCAACGAGTCCGAGCTTCGTTGTCGTGCGCTGCTCGTTGGGTGTGTCACGTTGGTGATCGTTATGGACATCGTTTACGGACTCCGCTCGCGTCCTCCGTTGGCGGACGACGAGCGTGAGTTGCGTGCGTTTCGCCGACAGTTCGTGCAGGACAAACCGCCCAGCGCTTGTTGGCTGGTGTCCGACGATCAATCGCCTGCGCGTTTGCGATTTTTCTTGCGCAGCCTGTGGCCTGGCGTCGAGGTTCAAGAAACGAGAAGCGAGGAACTCGCCTCGGCCAATCCTTGGGCGAAAGCTGTGGCAGATCCGGGGCCGAACGGAGTGCCGACCGAATCAAATGGTTCCTTTGCGATGGTCGTGACCTGGGGAAGCCCGCGACTTCCGGCAGAGGAGTGGCGTCGTCGCGGTCAGATGCTGACGCAATCCGCCGCTCCGCATTTTCTCCAAGGGCGACCTCTCAAGGCTTACCGTTGGACGCTGCGATCATCGGCGTCACGCGAGCAAAGTCAACGAGGTGCCGAGTGACGATGAAACAATCAACACGCAGGCGAGCGGCCGCGGAGTGGATCATCGACTCTACGGCCTGAGCTTCACCGGCTGCAGGGACTTCACAATCATGAAGTCGGACTTGAGTTCGGGGCGGTAGTAACGCACGCCTTCGAGCCCCATCGACTCGCCAACGTACTTGCTGAGATCAACACCTTCGCCTTGCAGATACGCCAACCGCTGCCCGCTCGGATGCACGAGCACATATTGCGGCACGCCCGCCTGATTCGATCCCGAACGCTTGATGATTCCCGCGCCACCGAAGCGATTTTTGGCCGGCGAATTATTGGGGACAGAACGAGTCGGGGCCGCCAAGCCACCTGGTGTCGTAGCACGATTGATCGGCGAAGGCGAAGTCTGTGGCCGTGGAGCCGGGGAAGCTCGACTGGGCGTCACGGATGGATTCCCGCGCTGAGCCGCTGCCGCGAGTTCCGCGTCGCGGCGGTTGGTCTTGTCCATGATGCCGGCGAAGTCGTCGTAGTCTGCTTTGATCCGTTTGTATTTTCCCAACGATGCCAGCCGTCGGGCGGCTCCGGTCGAGGTCGATTCTTGAGCTTGCAACGCTTGCAGCTCGGCTTCGATCGGTGCGAAGTCCCAATCGCGCGTGTTGCGCTGGAGCATCTCCTTCATTTGCTCATCAATGGCGGCGAGTTGTTGTTGCCCACTGGCATCCATCGTCACGAGCGAAGTCGGCGTGCCTGACTGCCTATTCGCAGGAGTCTGCGGATTCGGAATCGCGTCGTCTTCTTCCAGGTCTTTCGGAGTCGGTGCCGGTCGTCGTCCAAATTCTTTGGGAACCGGAACGCTCTTGTTATCGGCAGTACCTGCGTCATTGCCGCTCGGTTCGAGGCTGGCCATATCGACGCGTGAGACTTCGGGATCGCGGCCGACCTTTTCTGAGTTCTTGTCGTAGCTTGGGAAATCATCTCCGCGAGTGTTTGCAGCAGTCAGTTGTTTATCAGAGGTGACAACTTTTGCTCCGGAGATCCAGCGCCAGTGCCCTTTCGGAGATTTGATGCGGAAGTAGGCGACCTCGCCCCGTTCGTCGCGCAGGGTTTTCTCGCCGATGATGTCGACGGCTTCCCCAGGTTGCAGGCGGCGTGACTCGACGAAGTGATCGTCACCGAAGGAAGTGCCGACCCAAGCTACGATTTGGCTGTCGCCGGTAATGATGCCGCGGTCTCCTTCGCGATTGACGAATTCTTGTCGCACCCAGGCGAAACTGCCGGGTGGCGGCTCGATCATGAACCAGCCGCCGTGGTCGTGGCGAATGACGGTGACGTGATCCCCTTTGCGAAGTCGGCTCGTCGGATAGTACTGCTTGCCGGGTCCGCTGCGCGCATAGACCTCGTCGTCCGCGATGATCGCGTCATACGGGAATTTCTCAGTTCGCGACTGAGCGGTCGCTTTGTCAGTCAGCACCACGAGCGACATGACCAACATCAGTGCGATGACGATCGTTCGCATGGCAAGTCTCCGGAAGATTTGAGATTTCAAATTTGAGATCCGAGAAGGGGGCGGGGTGATATCGGAATTTCCGAAAGCCCCTCAAGGTCAGTCCGGCTCGCGGACCTCGACCTCTTCCCCGTCGGGGCCGAGCAAGTACGCAATGCGGCCGGATCCGAGGACGGGCGGGGTAAAGGGTTCGGGGTGTGAGGGATGCAAGCGTGCTCCGAGTGTCTTGGCTCGGTTCAGGAAGTCATCGAGGTCAGGCACCTCGAAGGCCATGTGAACTGGGCCGGGAATGAAATCGCTCCAGTCGGTCAGTCGTTCGCCGGTGCGAGCGCTGAACAGTTCGAGGCGAATGTCTCCGAGTCGCAACCAGGCCATCTCGCGGCGTTTGAAGGGTCGCCGAGAGAGAAGTTCTGCACCGAACAGCTCGGTGTAGAACTTCACGGCTTGGTCCAGATGCGCCGTTTGCAGCGCGATGTGATGCACGTGGCAGACGCTCGCTTCTCCAGGCATTTCTTGAGTCCTCGTGTCGAAATATGGCACACGCGAATCAATCCGGTCCGGTCATTCCGACTTGGAGAGCTACTCCAACCATTGCACTTGGCGTTTTGGAGTTGTCGTGCTGTCTGGGTAAACTGCGCTATCACGGTTTATCCACGCACTGCATTTAGAAGACACACTGCGACGACGATTCCTCGGCCCATGAAAAGCGCCGGTCGGTCCGTGTCGCTCGCGAACACGCAGACAGTGCCCACACAGATGAAACACGCTGACTTGTGGCACAGGCACTGGTCTCTCAATATCCCGCACCGTGAGAGGGCTTTCGATGCCGGCAACTCGTCTGGCCGAACAGAGTCATCGACACCAGGAGGATGAGTTGGCATGAGAGTCTGGCCAGGCAAGCCGTCGCCGTTGGGAGCGACGTGGGATGGGGCGGGGGTGAACTTCGCCGTCTTTTCCGAGCACGCGAATCAAGTTGAGTTGTGTCTCTTCGATTCTCCCGATTCCAAAACCGAGTCACACCGCATCAAGCTGCCAGAGCAGACCGACCAAGTCTGGCATGGATATCTGCCTGACGTTCGTCCCGATCAACTTTACGGCTACCGAGTCAGCGGCCCTTACGAACCTCACGCAGGGCATCGGTTCAATCCCAATAAGGTCGTGCTCGATCCCTACGCCAAAGCGATCGGCCGAGATGTCCGTTGGTCGGACGCGATGTTTGGCTACACGGTCGGACATGCGGCTCAGGATGTGTCGTTCGATGAGCGAGACAATGCGGATGGTGCGTCTCTCGGAGTCGTCGTCAACGATGCTTTCATCTGGCGAAACGATCGCCCCCCCAAGACGCCGTGGCACAAGACGGTGATCTACGAGACTCACGTCCGTGGCTACACGATGCGACATCCAGGCGTACCCGAACATCTGCGAGGCACATATGCCGGGTTAGCCACGAAGCCGTCGATCAACCATCTGCTCAGGCTGGGAGTCACCGCCGTCGAGATCATGCCGGTGCATCATCACGTCGATGACCGGCATCTGATCGAGCGTGGCCGCACGAATTATTGGGGCTACAACTCGTTGAATTACTTTTCGCCAGACATGCGATACGCGGCCGCGACTTCGCCGCTGGAAGTCGTGCGCGAGTTCAAACACATGGTCCGTACGCTGCACAGCTACGGACTCGAAGTGATTCTGG
>SXKJ01000487.1 GCA_005778115.1 Planctomyces sp.
CAGCCATCCGCGGACGGGGGACGTGATGCCGGTGCTGTGCCATCTCGGAGCCGCCGCCCCCTGCGGCCTGGAACGCTTGCAGTCCTCCGCCTGGGGCCGCGAGTACCAAGACAATCTCTTCGCCTGCTGCTTCAACATGCGCAAGGTGACTCGCCACGTCCTGCAACCTCACGGAGCGACGTTCCAAACCGAGGCAGAAGATTTCGTGGTCTCGAACAACCTCGACTTCCACCCGACCGACGTGCTGGAAGACGCCGACGGCAGCCTGCTGATCGTGGACACCGGCGGCTGGTACAAGCTCTGCTGCCCGACCTCGCAGTTGTGGAAGCCCGACGTGCTGGGGGCGATCTATCGCGTGCGAAGGATGCAAGGTGGAGCGAGGAATATGGAACGCTTCGCCGACGGTTTGGGAAAGAAAATTGATTGGCCTCGCTTGTCTACTCAACAACTCGCTGAGCTAGTCATCAGCGATCGCCCGTTTGTTAGTCGTCGAGCGGCGAACCAACTCGCCAAGATCGGTAAAAAGGCAACGTCACCACTGATCTCAGAGATCAACAGATTTAACTTCACGAAAAACCGTGCCTCGAAGGCCGCACCGCTGTTTTGGTCATTGTCACGAACTGACGACCCGCGAGCCTTCCGCTATTTACGGGAATCTCTCAAGGAAGTTGGCGGATCTCAATTTAACCTAGAACTCATTTTTGAGCCCCTCAATACGGTATCAATGCAAATAGCCAGTCTGTCTCGTGACAGCAATTTCGCCCCGGACTTAATCAAACGCCTAAATTGGGGAGCACCAACAGCAAAACGCGTTGCAGCCGAAGCAATCGGACGAATCGGCGATGAAACCGCAATTGAGCCGTTACTCGTACTCGCCGCGCGAGCAGGCAGCGATCGCTTCTTGGAGCACTCTGTCATTTACGCCTTAATCGAAATCGCGAAGCCGGAAGCGACGCGAGCCGGACTCTCGGCATCGAACCCAGCGACGGTGAAGGCCGCGTTGATCGCCCTCGACCAGATGCCGAACGGCGGGTTGAAGCCTGAGGAGGTGGCGAAGCATTTGACCTCGCCGGAGCCGCTGTTGCGGGAGACGGCGGCGTGGATCATCAGCCGGCACGCCGATTGGGGCGAAGCGCTGGCCGGCTACCTCCGCGAGCGATTGGCCACCGATGTAACCCGCAGCGTCAGCGAGGGCGAGCGCTCCAAGGGACTGACCGACGCCGAGCAAAAAACGCTCGGCCAACAACTGGCTCAGTTCGCGAAAGCCCCCTCGGTCCAAGAGTTGTTGGCGGCGACCGTTCGCGACAAGAAGCTGCCCACGTCCGCACGCCTCACCGCACTGGGCGCGATGCGCGACTCAAAGCTCAAAGAACTGCCGCGAAGCTGGTCGGCTGCGCTGTTGAATGTGCTCGGTGAAGACGATCTGTCGCTGATCTCGCTCGCGGTGAATACGGCCCGCGTGACCGTTCCCGCGAAGGACGATGCCGCCGCGTGGCGCAAGCCGCTGCTGGCATTGGCGAACGGGGGGCGTCAGCCCCCTGGTGATTCGGATGCGAAATCAGCGACGGCCCCGGACATACCAGGGGGCTTACGCCCCCCGTTCGCCTTGGTGCGGCTCAATGCTCTCGCCGCTTTGCCAGGAGGACTGGCCGCGAATGAAACCGACGACAAACTCTTCGACTTTCTGTTGAGCCAACTCGTCCCGGACCTCTCGGTCGCTCAGCGAGGCATCGCGGCTGAAGTGATTTCCAAAGCCAAACTGACGCCGGCACAACTCACTCGACTGACCGAACAATTCGCCACCATCGGCCCGCTCGAAGTCGATCGGCTGCTCGCCGCGTTTGAGCAATCCACCGACGAGCAAGTCGGACAGCAGCTCATCGCCGCGCTGAAAACCGCTCCCGCGCTGATGGCTCTGCGTGCCGACGCACTCAAGAGTCGACTGGCGAAATACAGTCCTTCCGTCCAAGAGGCCGCGCAGCCGTTGTACGCCGCGCTCAACGTGGACCTTGGCCAGCAGCGAAAACAGTTGGAAGAGATGCTCGCGTCGCTCCCGCCGGGAGACATCGTGCGCGGCCAAAAAGTCTTCCACAACGAGAAAGCCGCCTGCAAAGCCTGTCACGCGCTCGGCTATCTCGGAGGCAAGACCGGCCCCGACCTGACTCGCATCGGCGGCATCCGCAACGAACGAGACTTGCTCGAATCGATCCTGTTCCCCTCCGCCAGCTTCGTCCGCAGCTTCGAGCCGGTGCTGATCGTCACCACCAACGGCAAAACCGTAAACGGCCTGATCCGCAGTGAAACGCCCGACGAACTTGTGATCGCCACTGGCCCAAATCAAGAAGCCCGCGTGGCTCGCGCCGACATTGAAGAAATGAAACCGAGCAGTGTCTCGATCATGCCCCCTGGACTGGAGAAACAAATCACCAAAGAACAGCTCGCCGACTTGATCGCATTCCTGAAGAACTGCAAGTAATTTGGAGTGCGGTGACCAAAGTCACCGCTTTTCAAATCGGGTCATTTGCTGGATAACGATCGGCGTCACTTCAGATGCGTTTTGAAAAGCGGCGACTCAGGTCGCCGCACTCCAAAGGTAATGCTTTATGACTCAACTCATCCCCCGTCTTCGCGACATCGTTGGCGACGACGGCTTGCTCTTCAATCCGGAAGAACTGCTCGTTTACGAATGCGACGGCTACACGGTCGAGAAGAAAGTTCCCGACGTCGTCGTCTTCCCGACTTCGACTGAGCAAGTCGTCGCGGTTGTGCGGCTGTGCAACGAACTCAACGTGCCATTCATCCCGCGCGGAGCGGGAACCAGCTTGGCCGGCGGAACGCTACCGATTGGCGGCGGGGTGATGATCACGCTGACGAAGATGAAACGCATTCTCGAAGTCAACCTGCGCGATCGTTACGCCGTCGTCGAACCGGGACTCGTCAACGTGCATCTGACGAATCATCTGAAAGAGACCGGCTACCACTACGCCCCCGACCCATCGAGCCAAGGGGCTTGCACGATCGGCGGCAATGTCGCAACCAACAGCGGCGGGCCGCACACACTCAAGTACGGAGTCACGGTCAATCATGTGCTCGGCGTCGAAGCGGTGATGCCCGACGGTTCGGTCGTGCAATTCGGCGGACCGTGCGAAGACGGGCCGGGCTTCGATCTGACCGGGCTGTTCGTTGGCAGCGAAGGAACGTTCGGCATTTGCACGAAGGTCTGGGTGCGCCTGACTCGCAATCCGGAGTCGTATCGCACTTTGCTCGGCGTCTTCGAGACCGTCACTGCTGCGACGCAGGCAATCAGCGCAATCATAGGAGCTGGCATCGTCCCCGCCGCGCTAGAGATGATGGATCAAGGAATCATTGGCGCGCTCGAAGCCGCATTTCATTTTGGATTCCCGCTGGATGCCGGAGCCGTGTTGCTCATTGAAGTCGATGGACTCGAAGTCGCCGTTGAGGAGGAAGCCGTTCGCATTGAGGCGATCTGTCTGGAGAACGGTGCTCGCGAAGTCCGTCGAGCGCGCACTCAGAAAGAACGGTTGCTGTTGTGGAAGTGCCGCAAGCAAGCGTTCGGTGCGATCGGGCGGCTGAGTCCGAGTTACTGCACTCAAGACGGCGTCGTGCCGCGCACCAAGCTGCCGGAGATTCTGGAATTCATCACCGACTGCGGCCGGCGTCACGATCTGAAAATCGTCAACGTTTTCCATGCCGGTGACGGCAACATTCATCCGATCCTGTTGTTCGATGAGCGGAACGAGGACCAAGTCCGCCGCGTGCTGCTCGCCAGCGACGAGATTCTGTCGAAGTGTCTCGACCTCGGCGGCAGCGTCACCGGCGAGCACGGGATCGGAGTCGAAAAGATCAGCTTCATGGACAAGCTCTTCGCTCCTGAAGATCTCGCCGTGATGAAGTCAATCCGCGAAGTCTTCAATCCCGACAACCGATGCAGCCCCGGCAAGATGCTGCCGACCGCCGGTGGTTGCGGAACCGAGTCGCATCCCCACCAGCATCACCCCGGCCGACGGGCTGCCATGTAGTTTTCGCCTTACTCCCCCTCAGAAGTCCTGCTCCGACTCCTGCTCCTGCTCCTACTCGAATTGATCCGAGCAGGAGCAGGAGCAGGAGTCAGAGTAGGAGTAAGACCATGACAAACTCTCGCTCTGTTTTTCAGCCGAGTACGCAATCCGAGCTCGTTCAATTTGTCGCCGACAACGCGACGAACGCCAAACGCCATCTGCTGCCCATTGGCGGCGGTACGGCGTGCCGTGACGCGAACAGCGATGATGTGATTGAAGTCCGCCTCGACGGTCTCAATCGCGTGATTGACTACCCCGCGCGGGATATGACGATCACGGTTGAGGCTGGGATTCGCATCGCCGAGTTGAATCGGATTCTCGCGACGGAAAATCAGCGACTGCCGATCGACATTCCGCAGGCGGATCAAGCGACGCTTGGCGGAGTCATCGCCACGAACTGGTCGGGGCTACGGCGATTCGGTTGCGGCACGATGCGCGATTACGTCATCGGCATTTCGGCGATTGACGCGACCGGCCGGCGGTTCAGCGCGGGGGGCCGAGTCGTCAAGAACGTCGCGGGGTATGACCTCTGCAAGCTGCTGGTCGGCTCAAACGGCGAGTTGGCAATCATCACACAAGTGACTCTCAAGCTGCGACCGCTTCCGGAGACATCGGCACTGGTGGGACTGGGTTTCGATTCGCCGCGACAGATTGAGTCTTTGCTGGCTCGATTGATGAGTTCGGCAACGCGGCCGATGGCGATTGAGGTCTTGAATCCGCACGCGAAGTTGAATTCATTGGCAGAGGCTCAAAGCAAACGATTCCTGCTGTGTATCGGCTACGAAGGAGCCGAGCGAGAAGTCCGCTGGCAGGTCGAAACGTTGATCGCCGAAGCTCAGCCGTTTGAGCCACGCTTTTCGAAATCGTTGATCGGCTCGGATGCCGAGCCTGTTTGGAATGGCTTGACCGATTTTGTGTTGATTGGGGAATCGCCCGCTGCCCGCTCTCCGTTGACATTCAAAGCCAGTTTGCCGCCATCGCGAACGATTGAGTTTATGCAGCTTGCGACCGAAGCGGGGATCTCCGCAAAAGCTCACGCGGGCAACGGCGTCGTGCTCGGTCATCTGCCGGGCAGCGTGACGACGGCCATTCAAGCCGAAGCGGTTCTGAAGTCGCTCTGCGAATTGTCGAGCTCATGCAGTGGCGGCTTGTCGGTATTGCGGTGCCCACACGACTGGCCGATCGCGCCCCAGGCCGGCGGGATTACGGCCGGTCGCGAGTGGTCCGAGCGAATCCGACAGCAACTCGATCCGCTGGGATTGTTCCGACGCTGAAGTCGGACGGAGGTGGCCACAAAAAACACAAAGAGGGGACAGGTTAGGTTCTGTCGTGATTCTCTTTGTGGCTTCGTGTGCTTTTCGTGGCCAACTGGAATGAGCGATTACTTGTCGTCGGCCGTCTTCTCGGCTTCTTTCTTCTCAGGCTCTTTCTTCTCAGCCGGCTTCTCTTCTTTAGTCACTGGCTTGGCCGCGTCATCGCCATCCTTCTTGTCGCCGTCCGTCTTCTCGGTCTCCTTCTTATCGGTTGGTTTCTCGTCTTTCGCAGCCGGCTTGGCAGTGTCGTCTTCAGTCTTTTTGTCGCCGTCGATCTTCTCAGCGGGCTTCGTCTCTTTCGGCTTGACGAGGTCCGCGCGAGAGAGTCGCAGTTTGTCGAAGCTGTCGTTGGAGATCACGTAGTACCAGTCGGCGAAGCGATCATTGAGTTCTTGGACCTTCTGCTTTCCGGCAGCGACCTTCGCATCGTAGGCATGTTTCTCACCGACAAAGCGGCCCTTCTCGGCGTCGTAGCGTTTGACGGCCTCGAAGTATTCGGCCTTCAAATCTTTCTTCGGCTCGGCCGGCTTCGCGTCGTCCTTCTTGGCATCGTCAGCGTCCCCCTTTGGCTTGTCCGCCGGAGCGTCCTCCTTTTTCTCTTCTTTCTTCTTGTCGTCCTG
The DNA here is from genome assembly GCA_005778115.1 of Planctomyces sp. GTDB lineage: Bacteria > Planctomycetota > Planctomycetia > Planctomycetales > Planctomycetaceae > SXKJ01. Next base: position 6,013 of record SXKJ01000487.1, read on the forward strand.
CTTCTCTTCGGCGGCGACGGCGTCTTCTCCCTTGGCAGCGGAGGCTTCGTCGGCGCTCTTCTTCGCATCTGTGGGCTTGTCAGAATCCTTCGTCTCTTCGGACTTGGGCTCCGGCTTGTTCTCACTCTTCTTCGGAGCGTCGTCGGATTTGTCGTCGCTCTCTTTTTTGATGTCGGCGTCGTCCTTCGCATCTCCGATCGGTTCAACGCCTGGGGGCGGAGTCGGCTTCGTGGGTTCAATCGGTGGTGGCGGCAGCAGTTTCTCGTCGAAGCTGACGCGCACGATGAGATAGCGGCTCTTCTTTTGATCTTCGGGTTTCTCTTGCTTGGCGGATTTCTTTTTCCCTTTGTCGTCGGAGCTCTCGTCCGCGCTGCTGCCAATCTCGATTTCTTCTTCCGTGCCGGAGAAGAC
>SXKJ01000488.1 GCA_005778115.1 Planctomyces sp.
CCCGACATCACCGCTGAACAACGCTTGGGGAGGGGGAACCTCCGCGCAGACTCCGACATTCCGGACTCCCCACCAGCCTCCATCCACAGCGCACCCGAAAAAACTGGCCACTGACCGATGCATGAATAATGCGGGCTAGGCGAGTGGGGCGATCAACAACCGAGCGACCCCGTTCTCCAGATTCGCCCACACGTCGGCATGTGCCGCAATCTCAAACAGTACCGGCCCGGAATGGCTGCGACGTCGCAGCATTTCCAAGAGCTTCGGCCAATCGAGGTCTCCGTCGCCGACATCCGGTTGGACTTGTCCGTCCTGCCTCTGCTTGATGTGAATCATCGACACATCCTGGGGCTCAACCGATTCGACAATGCCAGCGACCTCATCGGCTTTTTCCGTCAGCAGCAGATTGCACGGATCAAAGCAGAGCCGCAGGTGAGAGCTTCGCACACCTAATCGCCGACGCGACTCGCGCATCACTGAGTCGAACCAGGCCCACGGTTGCCGTGCATGTTCGATCGAGAGCATGCCCTTGGCCTGCAGCATCGCCTCGGTCAATTCAACGAGGCCACGCGCCGCGGACTCGATCGACGATTCCTGGCATTGCTCCGGCCGAGTTTGCAAATCGACCAGTCGCAGATGCGGCGGCTGACGATTCGCCAGCGCCATCGCGGCCGAACGTCCCGCGAGAAACAGCGAATCCTCTCGCGACAACTTGCCTCCCAAGCAGGGCAAGCTCAACGCCACATTGAATCGCACATCGGAAAAGCGACGAGCCAACTCGGCTAATCGCTCCGCCTGCGGCACGCACGTTGGTCCGGCTTCGTATTCACCAAGACTCCCTTGCCGCAACTCGATGACCGTCAGCCTCTGGCGCACCGCTTCCGCGATCAACGAGTCGAGCGCGGCACCGGAATCCAATTGGACCTTCCAGCAATTCGACACCAATCCCAACGGCCAGGGGCTGTCAGAAACAACGATGGAGGTCATGTCGATCTCGATGAACAATCAGCTCTTCGCCAAATCTCGCAGCACCGTGTGGAGGATGCCGCCGTTGCGGTAGTACTTGACCTCGACCGGCGTGTCGATGCGGCAGGTCGTCACAAAGTGAACCACGGTGCCGTCGGTTTTCTTCGCGGTGACTTCGACGGCTTGGCGCGGTTTGAGGTTGTCATCGAGAGCGATCTCAAACGTTTCGGTTCCGTCGAGATCCAGGAACTCACGCGACTCCCCTTCGCGGAACTGCAAAGGCAACACCCCCATGCCGACGAGGTTTGAGCGGTGAATTCGTTCAAACGAGGTCGCGATCACGGCGCGGATGCCGAGCAGGTACGTCCCCTTCGCGGCCCAGTCGCGTGAGCTGCCGGTGCCGTATTCGGCTCCGGTGAGGACGACGAGCGGCGTGTTGGTCTGCTTGTACTTCAGCGAGGCATCGTAGATCGGCATGACTTCGCCGGTCGGCAGGTATTTCGTGACGCCACCTTCCGTGCCAGGAGCCAGCAGATTCTTCAGGCGGATGTTGGCGAACGTGCCGCGCGTCATCACGCGGTCGTTGCCGCGGCGTGCTCCGTATTGATTGAAGTCCCCGACGCCAACGCTGCTGTCCAACAGGAACTTGCCGGCGGGGGAATCCTTCTTGATCGAACCGGCGGGGCTGATGTGGTCGGTCGTCACCGAATCGCCAACGCTCACCAGACAGCGTGCTCCGGTGATCGACTTGATCGGCGCGGGAGTCGCTGGCATATCGACGAAGAATGGCGGCTCTTGAATGTAGGTGCTCTTCAAATCCCATTCGTAGAGGTCACCGGTGCTGGTCGGGATCGACTGCCATTCGATCGGACCTTTGGTCGCGTTGCCGTACTCACGGAGAAACGTTTCCGGCGACATCGACGAGTCGATCGTCTTGGCCACCTCGGCCTGCGTCGGCCAGATGTCCTTCAAATAGACATCGCTACCGTCCTTTGCTTTGCCCAGCGGTTGCGTCGTGAGGTCGATGTCCGTCGTTCCGGCGATCGCATACGCGACGACAAGCGGCGGACTAGCAAGATAGTTCGCCTTCACCTGAGCGTTGACTCGGCCTTCAAAGTTGCGGTTGCCGGAGAGGACGGCCGAGACGACGAGGTCGCCGTCAGTCACCGCCTTTGAGACCGCATCGGGCAGCGCACCGCTGTTGCCGTTGCAGGTCGTGCAGCCGTAGCCAACCGTGTTGAAGCCAAGAGCATTCAATGGCACATCGAGTCCCGACTTCGCGAGGTAGTCTGTGACGACGCGCGATCCTGGCGCGAGTGACGTCTTCACCCAAGGCTTGCGAATCAGCCCTTTGGCGACCGCGTTTCGGGCCAGCAATCCGGCTCCGATCAGCACGCTGGGATTGCTGGTGTTCGTGCAACTGGTAATCGCCGCGATGACGACGGCACCGTCGGTGATTGACGCTCCGCTGCCATCGTTGACCGCGACCGTCGGGCCGGCCGACTTGCGTCCGAACCCCTTGCCGAGCTGATCTCGCCAAGTGCTCTGCATCTCTTTGAGCAACACGCGATCCTGCGGGCGCTTCGGGCCTGCCATCGAAGGCTCGACGGCCGCGAGGTCCAGACCCAGCGTGCTGCTGAATCGCGGTGTCGGCGACGCGGCGGTACGGAACAGGCCCTGCTCCTTGTAGTACCGCTCGACGAGATCGACTTCGTTCTCCGTCCGGCCGGTGCGACGCAAATAGTTGAGCGTCTCGTCATCGACGGGGAAGAAGCCCATCGTCGCGCCGTATTCCGGAG
>SXKJ01000045.1 GCA_005778115.1 Planctomyces sp.
CATGACGCTTGGCTGCGTGCGATGTCATGACCACAAGTTCGATTCCATCGGCGTGCAGGATTACTACGCCATCGCGGGGATGTTTCGCAGCACGCAGACGACCATCAAGACTCGTCACGGCATCTGGAGCAACGTCAATCGTGTGCCTCTGCCGGAAATGGATGAGGATCGCGCAATCGCGGCGAAGCATGACGAGAAGCTGGGCGGTTGGCGGCAGGAGAAAGAGACGCTCGCGGCAGAAGCGAAGGGAATTGCCGACAAGACGGACGCGGAGAGCAAGAAGCGGCGAGATGAGCTGACCGCACAGATCACGGCGCTCGAACTTCGCATCGCTCACGGCGAGTACTTTCATCCGGGCAAACCGCAGGCTCTGGCCATGCAGGACGCGGAACAGCCGGCCGACATGCGGCTGACCATTCGGGGCAATCCGCATGCACTGGGCGAGACGATGCCGCGCGGCCTCGTGCGAGTCGCCATGTGGGAGCCTCAACCGCAGATCCCCGCAGGACAAAGCGGTCGTCTGCAATTGGCCGAGTGGATCGCGAACTCGCGGAATCCGCTCACGGCACGCGTGGCCGTGAATCGCCTCTGGCAGAAGCTCTTCGGCGAGGGACTGGTCCGCAGCGTCGATTACTTCGGCGTTCGTAGCGATGCGCCGAGTCATTTCGAGTTGCTCGATCATCTCGCACAGCGCTTCATGCGCGATGGCTGGTCTCAGAAGCGGCTTATTCGCACGCTCGCCCTCTCGCGGACTTATCGGCTGTCGTCCGACGGTGCGAAGTCATCGCACGATCCCGAGAACAGGTTCCTCGCACGCATGAATCGTCAGCGGCTCGATGCCGAATCCATTCGCGATGCGATGCTCGTCGCGAGCGGAAGTCTTGTCGCGCCGACGGGAGGTCCGGGCCTGCCCCTGGAGTTCCCTGAGAACGTCAGCGGCCTGCCTCTCAAAGAGCGTCAAGATGTCCATCCGCAGTTTTCCATCAACAAGCAGCGTGCGTCTCAGACCTTTGAGCGGACGCTCTATCTGCCCGTTGTCCGCACCGGAACGCAGCCCGGCACCGCCCGCTTGCGAGATGTGTTCGACTTCCCTCAGCCGGCCTTGTTCACCGGCAAACGCAATGAAACGACCGTGCCGACTCAGTCGCTGTATCTGCTCAATGACGAGCACATCCGCCAGCGCGCCGAAGAATTGGCGAAGGCTCTGCTCGCCCAAGAAGGGACCGATGCCGACCGCGTCGAGCGGCTCTGGCTGCGCGTCTTGAGCCGACCTGTGACCGCCCCTGAAAAGGATGACGCGATCGCCTTCCTTCAATCATCCCGTGCGACTGGAGAAGCCCATGCTTGGACCGAGCTGGCTCGTGCGCTCTTCGGAACCAATGAGTTTCTCCTGCGACTATGAATTGAGGCCGCGCATCTTGGTTCGACCTCTTTGTACGACGGACTTCCAGTCCGTCGCCTGATCGACGGACTGGAAGTCCGTCGTACCTGTGGCTGAGCCGCAAGGCGCTAGCCGCGGGTTCTGGAGCAAGCACCGGTCGTGACATAAAAGACACGTTCTGGTTGCGTTTGCTCGCGGAGCGAGCGCAGCGCGTAGCCCCAGGCTTTAGCCTGGGGTGAGCGGATCAAATGAATCATTCCGCCGTGAAACGGCGGCAGCGGAATCAGGACCATGAGCACGTTTACGAAGCTGACCTATCACATCGTCTTCGCGACCAAACATCGCGCTCCGATGATTACGAACGACATTCAAGGCCGTTTGTACGAATACATTGGCGGCATCATTCGGGCGAAGAACGGGCATCTCATCGAAATCGGCGGCGTTACGGATCATGTCCACATTGCGACTCATCTCTCCCCAAAGTTTGCCGTCAGCGATGTGATTCGTGACATCAAGGGAAGTTCGTCGATGTGGATGAATTCCGAGAAACTCGCACAGGGCCATTTCGAATGGCAGAAGGGATATGGCGCGTTCACCGTCAGCCATTCGAATCTCGATTCCGTGCAGCGGTACATTCAGAATCAAGAAGAACATCATCGGAGAAGGACATTCGAAGACGAATACATTGAGTTTCTCAACCGGCATCAGATCGCCTTCAAGCGGGAATATCTGTTCGAGGAGGAGCATCACGGATGAGGATGGGGCCAATCGACGCCCCACGCGCTGCCGCCATTCCACGGCGGGACAATTCCATCGATCTACTTACCCCAGGCTGAAGCCTGGGGCTACGCGCTGCGCTCGCTCCGCGAGCAAAATGCAACCGGAACCGCCAATGCGATCGCAAATGCACACACAACCGGAACCACCTATGAGCCATTCACAACTTCCTTTTGCCTCCACTCGCCGCGCTTTGCTGCGGCAGTCCTGCGCGGGCTTTGGCGCGATGGCGCTGCATGGACTTTTGCAGGCGGCCGAGAACCCGCTGGCTCCGCGTTCGGCGCGGCATTTTCCCCGTGCGAAGCGAGCCATTCTCCTCTTTATGGGCGGAGGTCCATCGCAAATGGACCTCTTCGATCCAAAAAGTTTCATCCAGAAAATGCATGGGCAGGGGATCAATGCGCCGCTGCCAGAGCAGTTCCGACATCACAGCACGGCAAAGTTCCTCGCCCTCGGCACCGAGGTTCCCGTGCGACCGCGCGGTGAGTCCGGGATGACGATTTCCGATCTGTTGCCTCACACCGCTGCGATCGCTGACGAACTCTGCCTGCTGCGAGCCGTGCAGGCCGACAACAATCAGCACGGCCCTGCGGCTCTTCAGTTTCACACCGGAGTGCTCGCCGAGGCGCGGCCGTCGATCGGCTCGTGGGTCAGCTACGGACTCGGCACCGAGAACCAGAATCTGCCCGCCTTCCTCACCATTCATCCCGGCATCGACACGCGAAACTACAGCTCGTCGTTCCTGCCGGCCGCGCATCAAGGGACTCCGGTGACGCTCCCGGCGAAGGCCAGCGATCCGGCCATCGCGTTCCTCAACGATGCCGCCACCGACAGTGCTTCTCAGCGGCGGCGCTTTGACTTCATCCAACGCATGAACCAGCGACTGCTCGAACAGCATGAGACCGATGCCCGCATAGAGGGGATGATCCACAGCCTCGAGATGGCCTTTCGCATGCAGACCGCAACGCCGGACCTCGTCGATCTCTCGAAGGAGACCGAAGCGACTCAGAAGCTCTACGGCATCGGTGACAAGACGACCGACCGCAACGGCCGAGCGTGCCTGCTTGCTCGCCGTTTCAGTGAAGCAGGCGTCCGCTTCGTGCAAGTCACGATCGACGGCTGGGACCATCACGGCGAGATTCGCGACAGCTTGCCGAAGACCTGCGCTTCTGCCGATCTGCCCTGCGCCGGTTTGATTCGCGATCTGAAATCGCGCGGCCTCCTCGAAGACACGCTCGTCGTCTGGAGCGGCGAGTTCGGTCGCACCCCGTGGAGCCAAGACCTCAGCGGTACCGCCCCCATCGACAAGCACGGCCGCGAACACCAACCCGACAGCTTCTGCGCCTGGCTGGCCGGCGGCGGAGTGAAAGGCGGCCTCATGCACGGCGAGACCGACGATTTCGGCTTCCGCCCAGTCTCCGGCAAGGTCCACCTGCACGACCTCCACGCCACGATCCTGCACCTGCTCGGCCTCGATCACCTCAAACTCACCTGGCGCCACCTCGGCCGCGACTACCGACTGACCGACGTCTTCGGCGAGGTCGTGCAGGAGATCCTGGCGTGAGCGTGTTGGTAGGAGGGCCTTTCCAGGCCGTCGTTATGTAACGCAAATGACAGGCTTCCAGCCTATTTAGCGTTCCGTCATGAGTCTTTGGCAGAGGCGTTGTAGCCAGCGGGCGGCGGGGGCTCCGTCGAGGACGCGGTGGTCGAAGGTTAGGCTGAGGGTCAGGGTCTTTCCGGCGACCACTTCGCCGTTTCGCACGATGGGTTCGTCGACGATCCGACCCACTCCGAGAATCGCGGCTTGAGGCAGGTTGAGGATCGGCGTGAAGGCGTCGACGCCGAAGCTGCTCAAGTTCGAAATCGTGAAGGTGCCGCCGGTGAGGTGGTTCTGACTCAGTTGGCCGGAGCGGGCTTGAGCGATCAACTGCCGGGTCTGCTCGGTGATTTCTCGTCGAGTCAGGCGATCGGCGTCTCGCACGACCGGGGCGAGCAGGCCGTCGGAAGTATCGACTGCGGTCGCGATGTGAATGGCGTCGAAGGAGTGGATGCCGTTGTCGTGCCAGCAGGCGTTGAGGTCGGGAAGCTCCCGCAGCGTCTGAGCGGCATCGTGAATCAACAGGTCGTTGTAGCTGGGGACGATCCCGTCGGTTGCTTCACGCTTGAGTCGCTCACGAAGCGCGACCAGGGCCTCGGCGTTGACCTTCGTTGAGAGCGTGACCGGGGCCGCTTGATGCGCGCCGGCCATCATTCGCTGAGCGAGAACCTGACGGAGTTTTGAGGAAGGCAGTGGGGAGTTGGCAGTGAGCAGTCGGGAAATTTCGGAACTCTTCTCGACTGCCGACTGCCCATTGCCGACTGCCGCTTCGACGTCACGTTCACGAATGCGGCCGTCGCGACCGGTTCCGGCGAGTTTCGTCCAATCGATGTTGAGTTCTTGAGCACGGCGTTTGGCTCGCGGAGTGGCAATGGTTTGCCGGGGACTGGTGCCGACGGACGGACGCTGCGGGCGAAGTGCGGCAGTGCGTTGCACGTCTTCGACGAGGATTCGTCCTGTGGGATCGGGCGTGAAGACGGCGTTGAGGTCGATGCCGAGTTCACGAGCCATGCGCCGAGCTGCGGGACCGGCGGCTCGGGGCGCGGAAGGCTGCACGCGGCTTTCAAGAATTTGAACGGGCCGCTGCGAGTCCGCCGACGGTTCTGCGGGAGACCCGGACGCGAGCGCGTTCCGGCTGATGGTTTCCGGCGGCGGAGCGGGCGAAGTGCTAGGCTCGGGGCTTCCGATCGAAGTCGGAGCCGGTTCGCCCTCAGCAAGCAGAAAGCCGATCGTCGCACCGACTTTGACAGTCGTCCCCGGCTGAGGTGCATCGGCAGGAACGCACAGAATGCCGGCATCGAGCGACTCGATTTCCGTTGCGGCCTTTTCTCCTTCCAAGAGAAAGATCATGTCGCCGACGCGGACGAACTCGCCGGGCGCTTTCAGCCATTCGGCGAAGACGCCTTCTTCCATGGACCAGCCGAGACGCGGAATCGTGATGGGATGCGGCATTGAATTGGGGAGTTGGAGTTAGGGTCTGACTTCGTAACTTCAGCAAGTCATGCACATCTTCGTACGATGGACTTCCAGTCCGTCGATCGACGCGACGGACTGGAAGTCCGTCGTACCTATCTGATGCGCGGATCTCGAATTGACGCAATCTGGCTTCATCTGTGCTCCGGCTTTGCCATCCGTGCTATTCCGAAGTTTTTGCTTGAGCACAGATGGCAAGGCCGGGGCACCGATGAAACTCCTGATGTAACAGTTTTGACTCGCAGCCCACGGCCCGTTTCGCTCACTCCGTCACCAGTTCACGAATCGCCTGCACGATTCGCTCGACATTCGGGACCATGGCTTGCTCCAGAGTCGGGGCGTAGGGGGTTGGGGCGAAAGCGCCGTGCAGGCGTTTGATCGGCGCGTCGAGATCGTTGAATCCCGAGTCGGCGACGTGACCCGCGATCTCCGAGGCGAAACCGCAGGGACCGAAGGCTTCGTCGACCACGAGCAGGCGTCCGGTTTTCGACACGGATTGGAGAATCGTCGCGATGTCCAGCGGCGAGACGGTGCGCGGGTCGACGACTTCGACCGAAATGCCATCAGCAGCCAGTTGCTCGGCGGCTTTGAGAGCGTGCTGCACCATCAGCGACAACGCGACGACCGTGACGTCGGTGCCGGGACGATGGACTCGCGCCTGACCGAAGGGAATCTCGTAGTGTTCCGTGGGGACGTGCCCCTTCGTCTGCATCAGTTCGCGATGTTCGAGGAAGAGGACCGGATCGTCACTCCTCAGCGCATGGGCCAGCAGTCCTTTGGCGTCGTAGGGGGTCGAGGGCAGGACGACTCGCAGGCCGGGGATGTGGGAATAGATCGAGTGATACATGCCCGAATGATGTGTCGCCGCGGAGTGGCCGACGCCGCCGCAGCCGCGCAGCAGGACCGGCATCTTCAGGCGGCCGCTGCTCATGTATTGCATTTTGGCGATTTGGTTGACGATCTCGCCGAACGAATCGTTGATGAAGTCGATGAACATGAAGTCGATGATCGGGCGCGTCCCGGTCATGCCCGCACCGCACGCCAAGCCGACAAAGCCACGTTCGCAAATGGGCGTATCGCACAGCCGCTGGGGGCCATACTTGGCGTACAGGCCCTGAGTCGTGGTGAAGTTGCCGCCTCGCACGCCGATCCCCTCGCCCATGACAAAGATCGTGGGATCGGCCGCCATCGCGTGGTCGAGCGCTTCGAGCGTCGCGGCAACGAAGGAGATGGGCCGGCCTTTGCCCCCTGGCTCCGGTCCTGTTGAACTCGCGGATTGAGAACGAGACGACGGCTCCGCGAACACATGGGTCGTGGCGGATTCCGCCGCGGGCGGCGAGCTGGCTTCGGCAAACTCGCGCCCCTCGCGGACGATGTTGGCTACCTCTTGCTCGATCGATTCGAAACGCCGAGCGGACTCGTCGCCCCGCGATAATTGCCCGATCACCGCTGACTTCAACCGCGCGATCGGACACTTCTCCTTCCAGGCCGCAACGTCCTCTTTCGTGCGATAGGTGAAGTCGCCCATGCCCTCCGCGTGAGCACGGGTGCGATAGGTCTTGCATTCGATGAGCGTGGGACCGCCGCCGCTCTTCGCCCGCGCGACGGCTTCCCCGGCGACGCGGTAGATCTCGAGGACATCGTTGCCGTCGACCGTGATGCCGGTGATGCCGTAGGCCGCTCCGCGCGAGCCGACGCTGGGATTGCCGCTCGAATACGAAAACGGGACTTCGGTGGCGAACTGGTTGTTCTCGCAGATGAACAGGACCGGCAGCTTCCAGATGCTGGCCATGTTGAGTGCTTCATGGAACGCGCCGTTGTTGACCGCGCCGTCGCCGAAGAACGCCGCGGCCACCGTGCCGTTCTGGAGGATCTTCGAGCTGTATCCGCCGCCGCAGGCTTGCAACATGCAAGGCGCGACAATGCCGCTCGTCCCCATCATGCCGATCTCGGGGGAGAAGAGATGCATGCTGCCGCCGCGTCCGCGCGAGCAGCCGGTTTCGCGACCGAAGAGTTCCGCCATCAACTCGCGCGAAGGCATGCCTTTGGCGAGCGCGTGGCCGTGTCCTCGATGCGTCGAGAAGATCGGATCACGCTCGGTGAGATGAGCGCAGACGCCGGTGGCAATCGCCTCTTGGCCGACATAGGTGTGGCACGCTCCGTGAATGAGCCCGCGCTGATGACAGCGTGCGAGTTCTTCTTCGGTCTGACGGATGATCTGCATCGTCCGATAGAGGGCCAGGATTCGTTCGTCGGACAGCGACTGGTTCTGATTCATAGTTTCCTACTTGTTCTCTGCGCGAAAAGACTGGACGGCACGCTGCTCGTGCCCGGGTGTGCCGCCGGCGTTCATGGCCATGTTGCCGCCGTCCATCGGGATGATGGCTCCGGTGATCCACTCCGAACTGTCGGACGCCAAAAACACCGCGAGGCCCATGATGTCTTTGGGTTGGCCAAGGCGCCCAGCGGGGATGCCTTTCAGGAAACGGCCTTCGAGCGTCGGATCCGCGGCCATGCGGGCTTCGAGGCTCGGATTGACCACTTGAGCCGGAGTGACGCAGTTCACGCGAACGCCTCGGTAGCTCCATTCGGTGCTGAGTTCTCGCGTCATTTGGATCACCGCTCCCATCGCCATGCTGTAAGCGATGTGGCCTCGACCGAGCGCCGTCGAACTGGCGAGCGAGCCGATATTCATGATCGAGCCGCGACCTTGGGCCAGCATCCGGCGGCCCGCCTCCTGGCACATCGCGAATCGACCGACGACCAGGTTCTGCAACACGCGATGCAGGTCCGCAATCGTGAGGTCTTCGGGTTTCGACAGATGCCCGTCTCCGGCGATGTTCGCCAGAAAATCGACGCGGCCGAAGCGGGCATCGACCTGTCGAAACAGTTCAGCGACTGCCTCGGGATTAGAAACGTCGGTCTGCGCGACCAGCGTTTGCCGACCGAGCGATTGAACCTGAGCGGCGGTGGATTCGGCTCCCTCGCGATTGCGGTCGACGAGCACGGTGTGTGCGCCATGCTGAGCCAGAGCCAGCGCGGTCGCCCGCCCCAGACCTTGCGCTGCCCCGGACACGACAGCGACTCGATCGGTCAACGAAAACAGACTGCTATTCATTTCAATCCTCCGGGGTGGACTTACGAGTTGGATTCCAGTTTCTTAAGGCCGTCGCCGTGAGCAGGCAGCCGAACAGCAGGCACGCGGCCATCGACCACAGTCCGAATTGTCCCAGAATCGACGCGCCGAAGAAGCCGCCGATGTTGGCGACCGAGTTGATCAGTGCGATCCCACCTGCCGCGGCGACTCCCGACAAGAAGACGCCGGGCAAAGTCCAGAACACCGGCAGCATGCTCATCATCCCGGCCTGGGCGAGACAGAGTCCGGCCAGCGCGACAACGGGCGATGGCCCCCACGCGACGAGGCTCCAACCGGCGGCGGCCAACAGTGCGGAACCGGCCAGATGCCAACGGCGTTCGCCGGAACGATCAGAACTGATTCCCACCAGCGACATGACGACGATCGCGCACAAATGCGGCAAAGCTGTGAGCAGTCCGATCTGAAAGTTCGTTGCCAATTGATACTGCTCTTTGATGAGCGTCGGGAAATACGCTCCGCCGGCGTTCGACCCGACCGCCACCGTGAAGTAGATGGCGATGAGCAACCAGACTCGCGGTTGCAGCATCGCCTGCCAGCGATCGGGGCCGTGCTGCTCGCGACGTACGCGGTCTTCCTCGGCCAGATGTTCGATCAGCCAATTTCGTTGATCGTCGGACAACCAGCGCGCGTCGCGCGGCGAGTCTTGCAAATAGAACAGGACCGCGATCCCGACCAGCGAAGTCGGCAAGCCTTCGAGCAGAAAAAGCCACTGCCAACCATGCCAGCCATTGACGCCGTCGAACTGATCCATGATCCAGCCCGAGACTGGATTCCCGAGCACATTCGACAGTCCGATCGCCAGCATGAAGAACGCCGTCATCTTGGCACGCTGTCGATCTGGGAACCAATCACTGAGATAGAGAATGATCCCCGGAAAGAACCCGGCTTCGGCGACCCCGAGCAGAATCCGCAAGGCGTAAAACGTCCACAGATCGCGGGCGAACAGAGTGGCCGCCGAGACCAGCCCCCACGTGATCATGATCCGCGCGATCCAACGTCTCGCGCCGAACCGGCGCATCAACAGATTGCTCGGCACCTCGAACAGGATGTAGCCGACGTAGAACATCCCGTAGCCCAGATCGAACGTCGCCTTGGTCAGGCCAAGATCGTCCTGCATCTTCAGTCGCGCGAAGCCGACGTTCGCACGATCGAGAATGTTCAACACATAGAGCAGGCAGATAAACGGCACGATCCGCCACGCGACCGTTCGCAACGTGGAGGCAGGCAGTCGGGAAGAGGCGGCTGACTCTTGATCTTGATTCATCGTTGATGCGACCTATCTCCTGATGCCCGTTGCCCGCATCATGCCCTGATGCAAACCTCGAAAATGGTTGAGCCCAATGTCTTATCTGTGCCTCGGCCTTGCCATCAGTGCTACTCAATTCCGAAAAGGATTAGCACGGATGGCAAAGCCGAAGCACAGATGAAAACCGGCTCTCCGCCAATCGGCGCGGCAGCACGATCGGATCGCCCTGATGCTGGAGCGTGCAGACACCCAAACGCCGTGCAGTCGGTCGAGGTTTGGTAACGAACGATTTTCATAGTACAGCTCCTAAGCCCTCGCATGTGGCGACAGCCGGTTGGCCAGGGGACGATGAGGAAGGGAAATTGAGTTTCAGCCGCTCCGCCGCTTCGCGCGTGGCTCTCTCGAACAAGGCTGAGTTGTCGGAGTGCTTTATGTCCTCGTCGAAGGTCGGAATCATCTGCCGCATGCGGTTCCGGCCCTCGGAGCTGGCCAGCAACTGAGGGAGGCAAGTCTGGATGACCTCCAGGGCGATGTTCACTGAGACCGATGCGCCGGGCGATGCTCCCAGCAGCGCCGCAAGCGAGCGGTCGGCAGGCGAGAACACCTCGGTGCCGAAGTAGACCGCGCCGCGGTCGGCGTGCTTGATGGCCTGCACTCGGATGCCCGCTTGCACGAGCCGCCAGTCTTCGAGCCGGGCGTTGGGGTAGTACTCGCGCACGGCTTGCAGGCGGTCGCCCATGCTCTGCAATCCCTGCGTCACCAGGTATTTCACCAGCGACCGGTTCCGCACGGCAGTTCGCAGCAGCGCCGCCACGTTATTAAGTCGGACTGACAACGGCAGATCGCTCCAGCTCCCGGAGTGCTTAAGGAAGCGAGTCGTCCACGAGGCAAACGGGCCGAAGAGAAGCTGCCGCTTTCCATTGAGCCGCCGCACGTCGAGATGGCCGGAGCCCAGACTCGGAGACGAAGGAGGCGTCGCTCCGTAGACCTTCGCGTCGTGTCGTGAGCAGATCGCGGGGTCATCGCAGACGAGCCACTGGCCACCGATCGGAAAGCCGCCGAGTCCCGCGACTTCGGCGAGTCCCGTCGATTGCAGCAACGGCAGACTGCCGCCCCCCGCGCCGACGAACACGAATCGCGTCCGCTGCTCGCGCACTTCACCCGA
>SXKJ01000489.1 GCA_005778115.1 Planctomyces sp.
CGCAAGAACCGCAAGCCCCTGTACTGGGCGCTCGCGATCCTGCTGCTCCTGCTGCTCGCCGGCATCGGCATCTACGCCTACAACCAGGCCAACCAGCCCCCATGTCGTGCACCTGTTGCGATAGATCGAGTTCGCGAGGCTGTTGACGGGGACGTAAGCGGGTTATCGTTATCGCCCCTGCACACGGACAGACGCTCGATTTCAAAATCCGACTTCCCACGGGAGGTGAGTGATGGTTCGCCGACGAGTGGTGCTCAGTCAGTGTTTGACGCTGTGGCCAATGCTGTTGGCAGGCGTTGTGATTCTGGTCACGTTCGAGCCGATCGCTCAACGAGCCAGTGGCGCGGAGACGGTCGTCATCCCCGCTGAGCCGATCAAGATTAAGCCGGGGAGCCCATTGAGCGGCCGTGCTCTGGTGCAACGTCCCGCGAGCATCAACGGGCTGATGAGTTGGACGCTGGAGACGCGGCGGCATCGAGGAGTGATCTATCACGTCTCGATCAGTCCGGATGGCAAGACGCTGGCGACTGCGGGGCTCGACGGCACGATTCGGTTGTGGGACGTGGACACCGGCAAGTTCATCAAGTGTCTGCTGGGTCACAACAGTTGGGTCTTTCGGCTGGCCTGGTCGCCGGATGGGAATACGCTCGCTTCGGCTGGAGCCTATGACGGCAGCGTCGGACTGTGGGACGTGAAGACGGGAGTGCTGCGACGCGCGATTCGCAGTCCGCATGGAGTCGTGACCTATGTCGCGTGGGCTCCGAGCGGAACGCAAATCGCCTTCGCCACGGGAAGCAGCGGACACATGCTGGTGTACGACGTCGTGCGCGGCGAGTACGTCAACAACGACAAAGAGCGGGAAGTCGCGCTGGGAGTCGGACTCGTGGCGTTGGAATGGTCTCCGGACGGTCAGACTGTCGGTTTCGTCGGTACGACAACGCCAGTCAGTTTGTGGCAACTCTCGGCCGTGAAGCAGAACAAATTCCTGTTGCCGGAAGAAGGAGGCGTGTCGTACTCGCTGTCGTTTTCTCGTGACGGCAAGGAATTGGCGGTAGGAGGGCTGAAGGATATCCGCGTGTTTGATTTTGAAACGGAGAAATTGACACGCACGATCCTGGGCGCCGCATATTCGGTGGCTTACTCGCCGGACGGAAAGATGCTCGCGTCCGCTCCGCAGAATGGCGTCGTGCAAATCTGGGAGGCCGGCACCGGCAAAGCGATCAAGACGCTGACGGGCAGCGCGACGTCGTCACTCTCTTGGTCTGCAGACAGCAAACTGCTCACGACCACCACCACAACCACAGCCGTTGTCTGGGACGTGGAAACCGCCAAGCCCAAGCAGACGTTCGATGCGTGCGGCGTCTATCCGCCGATCTGGACGCCGAAGATGCCCTTCATCAACGGCATCTACACGAACACGCCGTCCGTGTGCGATCCCGCATCGGGAAAGTTGCAGTGCAAGCTCGAAGGCCACACCGCTCCGGTCTATGCCTTTGCATGGTCGCGCGACGGCAAGACCTTGGCGACCGGAGCGGCCGACGCCACCGTTCGATTGTGGGAGATGCCCTCCGGCACGCCGCTGGCCACTTACAAAGGACACACGGCCGTCGTGCATGCCATCGCCTGGATGTCGGACAACAAGTCGTTGGCCTCGGCATCTTCGGACAAGACCATCCGAGTGTGGAAAGTTCCCGATAAGAAGTCGGCCGCCGGTAAGAAGGGGGACGACGACAAGTCTGCGGGCAAGGCCGACACCACGGCGGCGGCTGAGACGAAACCGGCGACCGAGGCCGGCAAGAAAGCCGTCGGCAAGAAAGATGTGAAAGATCCCTCCGACCCGCTAATCCAGGAATTCAAGGGGCACGCCGGCCCCGTCACACAGTTAGCGGCACCGTCTGTCGGCCCAAAACTGTTGGTGTCGGGGAGCAGCGACAAGACCATCAAGGTCTGGAACCTGACCTCGAACAAGCTCGCTACCACAATTGACATTGGATACCCCATCCAGGGATTGGCCTGGTCCCCGGATGGAAAGGTGTTGGGCTCCAGCAGCGTGGACGAACGGCTGAGTTTTTGGAATGCCGCCAACGGCAAACTGCTCAAGGACACGGGCAAGTCGGGCCATGTGGCGAGCATGTCGTCGATGACGTTCTCACCCAATGGCTCAATGATCGCGGTGAGCTATCGCGGCGGCCACGCCTTGTCCGTGAGGGACGTGCAAACGGATAAAGTCGTGCATTCGCTGACGGCGATGGCACCGGTGAACTCGGCGACATGGACTCTCAGCGGACAATCCATCGCAGCCGGTTGCGAAGATCGGACGGTTCGCTTTTGGGACATCGCCAAAGGAGAACTCCGCGGACACCTGATCGCCGAGGAAGGCCAAGTCGCCGCCGTCTCTGCTGACGGTCACTACATCGCGGAGCCGGGCATCGAAGCGGACTTGTTCTATGTGGCACAGACCGACAAGTCTCAAGAGACGCTGTCGATCAGCGACTTCACCGCCAAGGCGAAGTGGAAGAACAACCGGGCACAAGCGGCGGTGATTGGGAAGTAGAGTTCGAGTTTGCAGAGCGATCAGCGACGGTACGCTGGACGTCCGAGCGATGGAAAGATTCAATCTTCTCGGCCCGAATCTCGTTTGACCGCCTTGAGTCGCTGAGATTGTCCGAAGCCCCTGTTTCATCTGAGAAAGAAGCCACGCACATGCCGTCACAACATCAAGACAGTCATTACTGCCAGTTGAGATTATTGCTGGAGGAAGTTTGCTGCGATCTATGTCTCTACGAATGTGTTCCACAGGATGAATGCCAAGTGGGAAAGGTCTCGATTGACCGCGAATTCTATCTCGGCATCCCCGGAGCGTTCGCTGATATCCGAGTCGTGCGGGAGGGGCAGGACGCTTATTTCGTCGAAGTGAAACACGGGTACTCGACGACGACACTGTTGAAGCACCTCCATCGGAAGTATGGCCCCCACGCGCCGGCCGTACGCTGGGGAAAGAAGCTCGTGCTGGTCGTGGATTTAGAAGACCGCCCGGACTGGGCGTATTTGGAAGCGGAACTCCCACGGTGCCTCGCGCCAGGACTGGAGTATGAAATCTGGGACGAGCAACGCCTGCGGACCATGATGCAAGAACGATTTCAGACCGACTTACAGGCGGTCACCGCCGAAAGCCTGGTCGATGTTCGGCAAGCGATTGATCGTGCCAAAGGTTTCGAGGTCTTTGGCGGGAGTTCGCTGGACGAATACGAACATGACACCTTGAAGGCTCAATTGCTTTGGCATTTCAGCAGCACGCGATTGAAGCAGCTTCGGAAGAACGGCCGGTCGGCACCTCGCGACATTTTCCCTCCGGGAACATACCGAGGCGTCGCGGTTTTGATGGCCGACTTGTGTTCGTTTTCGAGCTATGTCCGCGATACGCCGGATAACGAACTCATCCGCGAATGCCTGACGTCGTTTTACTCAAAGGCGCGATACCAGATCATCAACAATGGCGGGATGTTTTATCAGTTTGTGGGGGATGAAGTGATTGGCTTGTTCGGGGTTCCGGAATCCGATGAATCTTGCGCCGAGAGAGCCCTCACGACTGCTCTCACTCTGGCCGACATCGGAAAGTCCATTTCCAATCATTGGCAGGGCCGAATTGATCGGGCACAAAACGCTGCCGGCCTGCACATGGGCTTGTCCATTGGCGAACTTCAAATCGTTTCCCTGCGTCCTTTCAGCCGCACGCATATCGGCGCGATCGGCGACTGCCTCAATGTGGCGGCGCGTCTCATGGCGATAGGCAGTCAAAGCGAGATTGTCACGAGCAATTCTTTCTATCGCCGGCTTCCCGAGAATCTCCAAACTCACTTTTGCGAAAGTGAGCCGGCGGAAGCCAAGAATGTTGGACGTATCAAAGCTTGGAAACTCTCGGCGGAACAGCGTGACATCGCGATCGCCAACAGGATGCCGCATGAGTCGGCACATCAGCCTTCAAGGTTGCCCGTGGCTGTGCCACACGAAGTTTAATTTTCCAAACGCCTCAAGTCGGATTCTGACGGCCAATTATCCGCCCATCAAAGGCCGATCTCGCCACCACAGGTCTGCGGCTCCGAGCAAGAACAGGCCAATGCCGATCACCGCGTTGACTTGAAAGAATGCCACGCCGACTCGGCTCAGGTCGTCGGGACGCACGAGCCAGTGCTCGTAGATCAAGAGCAACGTCACACCCACGATGCCGACCAGGAAGATCGTCCCTAAGCCGGCGGCGTACCAAAACGCGAACAGACTGATTGCCGTCAGCAAGTGACTCAGAGCGGCGATTCGCAACGCTCGTGCAATCCCCCAGCGAGCGGGGATGCTGTGAAGCTGATGAGTTTGATCAAACTCCGTGTCCTGGCAGGCGTACAAAATGTCGAAGCCACCGACCCAGAAGAACACAACGGCCGCGAGGCTGACCGGAGTCCAGGTCACCTCGCCGCGTAGAGCGATCCAGGTCGCAATCGGCGAGAGCATCAGTGCGGCCGACAGCCAATAGTGACACCAGTTCGTGAACCGTTTCGCGTAGGAGTAGCCGAGCAAGAACAATAGCACCGGCACCGCCAGTCGAATCGGCCAAAGGTTCGGCAGGAACAACAACGTCGAACCGATGAATCCCACGCTACACGCAACGGTGAAAGCGACGACCACTGGGCCGCTGAGTAATCCCGCCGGCAAATGTCGAATCGCCGTGCGCGGGTTGGCGGCATCGAACTTCCAATCGACCAGCCGATTGAACGCCATCGCCGCCGACCGAGCGAAAACCATGCACACCAGAATGCCGCCGAATTCTCGCCACGAGAACGGTTCGGCTCGGCCGTGCCACGCCAGAATCGCCGCCAGTAGCGCGAACGGCAGCGCGAAGACGGTGTGACTCAAGCGGATCAGTTCGAGGAGATGTCGGAGCATACGAAGGCGGAATTCGGAGGGCGGAAGTCGGAAAGTGCGAATGACCTCATGTGAAGTTATGGAGTTGGGGATACTTCGGGAAGATTGTGACGGCGAATGGAAGCTCGATCCCGGTTGTTCCGAGTTCCGCCCTCCAAATTCCGCCTTCCAATCCCTCTGGACCGTTTCCTGCGACCGCTTCTATAACCCCGCCCCCTTCCGGCGGCAGACTCTGCCGTTGGGGTGCCTGTCTCGTTTCCACTCGTGTTTTGATCCCACCGTTCCAGCCTTTGCCCATCGGGAGTCCCCGTGTCGGGCCAGCGATTTCCTGACCGCCTGCGATGGTTCGCAATGTGGTGCGCACTCGGATTGTGCGTGCTCGGTCTGGTGCTGCGCGATGAACTGGGCGCTGAGAACGGGGCCTCGGAGGTCGTCGGCGACGCACTGATCGCGATCGCGGCCGACTACGCCACCGAAGGGAAGACCGAGGATGGTCAGCGAGTCCTCATTCTGCGCGGTCACTGCCGCTTGCAGCAGGGGGACACGTTAATGACCGCGCGGCAAATGGTCGTCTGGCAGTCGAGTTCCATCGCGATCGAGAAGCTCGCGCTGTATCTCGAAGACGAAGTCCGCGTCGAACAGGTTGGGCAATCGGATCAGCAGCCCAGCGCGTTCGTGCAGTTGAGCACTCGTGCCGGCGGGGTCGCCTCGCAGTTTCGATTCTCGTCCCCCAGCACAAAGATCGACGAGGACGCCTTGTACCAGCGCGGGATCGCGCGACGACGCGACGCACAGCGGGCCACGCTGACTCAGACGCAGTTCGTCGTCCCGTCTCAAGAGTCGCCGCAGCCGAGCCTGCGAGCACCGGCGTCTCGTGACGGCATGCGCCGCATTCGAGTTTCGCCCCGCACCTCGACCAACTTTCAATTCGGTTCGGAGAAGTCCGACAACACTTCGCCACCCGAGCAGATCACCATTCTGACGGGAGGTGTGAATCTCGTAATGGAGGGGGACGATCAGTTCGACATCATCGACCTCTCCGCCGACCGCGTCGTCATTTGGACCGATGCAAGCGAGTCCGGTCAATTCAACTTCGAGACGATGCAATCCAAGGACGCGAAGTATCAGGTCTATCTGGAAGGGAACATCGTCGCGCGTCAGGGTGTCAGCGTGATGCGTGCCGAGCGAGCGTACTACGACGCGCGGGAAGAGCGCGGGCTGTTGCTCGACGCCGAACTGGCGTTCAAGCCGCCGGAGCTGAATGGGCAACGCATTCGCGTTCATGCGGAAAGGCTGCGACAGAATTCGAAGAACGAGTTTCATGCGTCGAACGCCTGGACCTCCAGCAGCCAGTTCGGCCGACCGGGCTTTCGCATTCAGAGCAGCGACATCTTCGTCGAACCGTACTACGCCGAGCCGTTCGACCTGCCGCGACTTGGCGGAGGCTTTGATTCCCAGCGATTCGATCCAGTGACTGGCGCGCCGATCTATCGCGAGGTTCCCTACATCACCTCGCTCAACAACACGCTGCTGGCCGATGTGCCGTTCGTGAACGATGTCCCGCTGGGCTATGTCCCCTTCATCGCCGGACCGGCAGACATCCCGAACATTCCGATCAAACGCGCGGAGTTCGATTCTGACAGCGTCTTCGGTTTGCAATTTCGCACGTCTTGGGATTTGTTCGCGCTGCTCGGTACCGAACGGCCGACGGGCACGATGCTGAATCTGGATGCGAACTATTTCTCGCGCCGTGGCCCCAGCGTCGGATTCAATGGCGGCTACACGGTGAATGATTTGTTCGGTTGGCAAGGAACGTCGATCGGCGAAGGGATCGCCAACTACATCTACGACTCCAGCACCGACAATCTGGGTCTCGACCGCCGCAGCTTGGATGTGCCGGAGAACAATCGGGGGCGAGTGACATGGCGGCATCGCCAAGAACTCCCCGACGGGTTTTTGCTTCGTGGCGAATTCGGATATCTCGGCGACCGCAACTACCTCGAACAG
>SXKJ01000490.1 GCA_005778115.1 Planctomyces sp.
CGCCGATCAGGCCCGCACGATTCGCATTCCGGTCCACATGATCGAGATGATGTCCCGGCTACGTCGCGTCAACAAACAATTGCTCCAAGAGAACGGCTACGAGCCGACCATCGAAGAAACCGCTGACGCGGCCGGGGTCAGCCTGGAGGAAGCTCGGCGAGTGATGACGATCTCGCGGCAACCGATCAGCCTCGACCGGCCGGTCGGCGAAAGCGAAGACAGCTTCTTCGGCGAGTTCATCGAAGACCAAAGCAGCGACAGTCCCGCCAGCACGGCCGCCAGCGAGATGCTCAAGGACAAGATCGACAACGTCCTCAAGACGCTGACGTACCGCGAGCGTGAGATCATCAAGCTGCGTTATGGACTTGGCGACGGCTACACGTACACGCTGGAAGAGGTCGGCCGCATCTTCAAGGTCACTCGCGAGCGTGTCCGGCAGATCGAAGCCAAAGCCGTCCGCAAGCTGCAACATCCGGTGCGCAGCAAGCAACTCAAAGGTTTTCTTGAAGGCTTGATGCCAGTCGGGTAACCGCCCGTTGAGAACGCGCGGCAAAGAGTGAAGACCAGGCGAGCGGGGCGGCGTCAGCCCTCCGGGCTTGCTGTGCCAATTGCAACCGGGGGGCTGACGCCGCCCCGCTCGCCTGAATTTTTTTCGCAGAGTCGCGCGAATAACCAGTTGCGGCCGCTACTTCTTCTCTTCCTTCGCCGCCTCCGCTTTCTCGATCGTCCCCCAGAGGTGGCCGCCGACTTTGCCGTGTTGCCACGTTCCGGCATACAGGTCGCCGTCGAAGATGACCCGCGCTCCGAATGCCGCGCCCAAGCCGGGCAAAGTGGCGTTGGTGAGCGAGATCATCGGCGTGTCTTCGGCCCAAATCATCCGCAGGTTGAGCGGCAGTGTGACGTCGGTCTGTCCGAATTTGACGCGAGCTTCGAAGGTCCAGAGGTCGCCGTTGAATTTGGAGACCTTCTTCAACTCGTAACGTTCGGGATTGGCCGGCTTCGCGTCTTTGCCGACGACCGAGTAATGCCCAACCAGCACCGCTCCGGTCATTCGCTCTGAGAACTTCTTTTCCATCTCTTCCTGGTTTGGCTTCTCAGCCGCTTTCTCTTGGGCGGCAGCCGTGCCAACCAATGACGCTGTCGCCACGGACCCCAACCACGCTCGCCGAGATACACCATTCGCCGTACTCATCGTTCCATCTCCTGACTTGGGAAAGACACCATCGATTCCGCACATTCGATCGTTGTCGCCTGAGGCGATGCTCTTCTACAGGAGTGTGACGCGACACTCAGCGTCGCGATTCACGACGCGGAGCGTCGCGCCACACTACGGCGTCGCCGCCTTAAGTATCACCCACGAGTTCTCGAATCGGTTCGCCGGTTTCCACGAGATACAGCGGCCGGCCGGTTCGGTCGGGAAAGGACGTGTGTTGGTCGTCGATGCCGAGATGATGATAGACCGTGGCCGCCACGTCTTCGGGAGTCAGCGGACGATCGACAACGTAGGCCCCGTGTTCGTCGGACGCTCCAACCACGATCCCGCGCGGCAACCGACCGCCACCCATCAGCACGCTGAAGGCATGGCCCCAGTGGTCTCGGCCGGCGGCTTCGTTCATACGCGGAGTCCGTCCGAATTCGCCCATCGCGACGACCAGTGTCTTCTCGTAGAGACCACGATCAACCAGATCGCCAATGAGTGCTGCCAGCGCGCGATCGAATGGCGGCAGCAGCAAGTTGGCTCCTTCGGCCGTCGCGTATCGGTTCGCGGTTCCGTGATGGTCCCACGGTTGCGTGTTGACCGTGACGAACGTGACGCCGCGTTCCACCAGTCTTCGAGCCAACAGCGTGCTCTGGCCAAATTCGTGGCGACCGTAGGCATCTCTGACGCTCGCTGGCTCGGCGTTGATGTCGAAGGCGTCGCGGACTTGCGAGCCGGTCAGCAGATCGAAAGCGGTCTGATAGTTGGCGTCGAGATTCTGCATCGGCGGATCGAGTTCGCGGCGCAATGAATCAAACGTGGACAACAATTGGCGGCGGTCTCGTAAGCGCTCATAGGTCAGGCTGCTGGCGAGCGACAAATCGCGAACTCGATATTCGGCCGAGTTGGGGTTCGAGTTGACGACGAACGGATTTGCTCCGCCACCGAGGTACGCGGCGTAATGAAACAGATTGTCGGTCCCGCCGCGCAGGTGTGGTGCCGCCGCATACGCCGGCATTCCGGCGACATTCGGCCCGCGCAACGCCGACACTGCTGATCCCAGCGACGGTCGGCGTTGAATCTGATTGTCGGGCTTGTTGAAGTCCGGCCCTTCGAAGCCGGTCAGCATCCAGTGATTTCCCTTGGTGTGATCGCCGCTGCCATGCCGGACGCTGCGCAGAATCGCCAGTTGGTCCATCACCTGAGCGGATTGCGGTAGCGTCTCGCTGAAGAGGACGCCGGGGACTTTCGTCGAGATGGCTCCGAAAGGACCGCGAAACTGCGAGACCGCATTGGGTCTTGGATCCCACGTTTCCTGCGAACCAGGCCCTCCGCTCATCCAGAGGAGTATGACGCTGGTCCCTGCTCGCTTCGGATCAACGCGAGCACCGGCCGCCTGGGACTGACTCGCCAAGAACTGCGGAAGCGTGAGCCCGCCCAAACCAAGGACTCCCGCCTGCACAAAGTTGCGGCGAGTCCATCCTTCACAATCATTCGCGGAGTGTCCGGTGACTCTCATCATGGGCCTCAGCAACACATTCCAGAGGAATCAAAACAGGACTCCAACTAACGTCGAACATCTTACTTTCGATTCTTGATCTCTTCCCGGAGTTCGTTCAATTCGGCGCGCAAGCGTTTGAGTTCCTGTGCGAGTTCGTCATTCGATGCGGCCGCTGGTTTTTGTTTGCGAACCGGTTCCTCGTGCTTGGCCTCAGGCTCGGGCTGTTTGACCTTCTTCCGAGCGGGTGGTTCCTTCGTGGCGCGTTCGTGAGCTTCATGGACTTCCCGTTCCATCGCCTCGGCCTGCTTGGCCAATTCGTTCGCGATGTCATGCAGCCCGGCGGCATGGAGATTCTCGACGGCGACGTGAATGTGCTTGATTCGCCGAGCCGCGTCCTCGATTCCTTCATGCGACTTGGCCGGTTGCTTTTCGATCTGTTTGCCTCCGGCTTTCCGTCCGTGATGTTCCTTCAATTCGGCCAACTCGCGCTCGATGGCCGCTCGATGCTTGCGGAGTTCGGCCAGCCCCTCTTCGTTCTTGGACTCTTTCAAGGCGTTTTCTTTTTCAGCGAGCGCTTTCAAGCGGTGATGCAGTTCCTCGATCTCACCACCAGCGGGTTTGGCCGACTTTTGATCGTGCTTCTCGGCGGCCTGCAACAACTCTTTGATCGCGCGGCCGAGCTTCTCGGCTTCCTCGCGGCGGCCCTCCTTGTTGAGCTGCTCCGCTTCTCGATGCATGGCCTTCGCCTTGGCGCGAAGCTCATCCGCTTCCGAGGACCACGCGAGCGTCGCCACACAGACCACTAGCAACATCGGCACTAAGGTTCGCAGGAGGTTTCGCATTTCAGGGACTCCGGAAAAGAGTGGGCAAGGAACAGCGGAGGATCGTAATCGGAGTTGAGTCAGTCTGGCATCTCTGAAGGTCGAGTCAGCCCCAGCAGCGGCAGCGAGTCGCGAGAGATCAGCCTCTCGATCGCCTCTTGGTTGAGCCTCGGCAGAGCCGTCCCGACGAGCATGTCGTTGAGCTTTCTCAATCCGTCGAGCGTCGCGTTGACCGTCGTGAAGGGATAGTCGGTGCCGAACAACACTTTGTCCCAGATACCATATTCCTGCACGAGCATCAGGCTGTGATAAAGCTGGAACGGTCGGTAGTGCAGCGCGCTGAGATCGCAGAAGACATGCGGATGCTTGCGAGCCGTGACGACCGCCTCCCCCTCATACGGGTGGCCGAGATGAGCCATGATGATTCGCACTTCCGGAAACCGCGTCGCGACCACATCCAGATGCCGAGGCAATGTGCATTCGAGCGGCGCTTGGGCAACGAACGTCGTGCCGGTGTGCAGCAGCACGGGCAGGCGATGCTTGGTCGCGTATTGCCAAAGCGGATTGAGTCGCGATTCATCCGGCCGGAATCCGGCATACATCGACAACAGCTTGATGCCGCGCAGGCCGAGACCTTGGTGTCCGAACCGCAACTCGTCCTCCCAACCCGGTTGTGTTGGATCGACTGAGAGAAAACCGATCAACCGCGCCGGATCGGCGGCAACGTAGTTGGCAACGTATTGGTCATCGACCCACAGACCGCTCAGCTTTGCTTTGCCTCCGAAGACGATCGTGATCGTGTCGTCGGGTGCAGTGGCTCGATAGGCGTCGTAGGTGACAGTCAGGTCCATCTCGACACCGGCCTTCGCACGCTTGGCTTGATGGCGAAAGTCATCACTGAAGTGTGCGGGGGATTCCCAGGCGTGACTGTGGACGTCGATGATCATGAAGCGTCTCCGAGTTCGCGGCGTGACCAATCATTCTGGCGAGCGGGGCGGCGTCAGCCCCCCGGTTTGTCTGTGGCCATTACCGTCGCGATGTCAAATTCAACCGGGGGGCTGACGCCGCCCCGCTCGCCTGTTTCGTTTGAGATCTCTCACGACAGAACCGGCCACAACGACAAGACCGACTCGACGTTGCCGAAGTCATCGAAGAGATGATCCGGTTCCGACCTGGCGAGTTCATCGCTCGAATACGCGCCCGTCGCCACAGCGATGACGCGGGCTCCGATTGCACGGCCGCAGCGGACATCGGCGGGGGTGTCGCCGATCACCCAGAGCTTATCGGGTTCAATCGTTTGCGGAGCATGATGCTCAGCCGCCATCGCAAGAGCTTGTCGAGCGACATCATCTCGGTCTGCGTGCTCGTCGCCGTAGCCGCCAAACGCGAAGTGCTTGGCCAAGTCGTAATGCCTCAACTTCAGCCATGCCGCTTCGCGGTAGTTGCCGGTGAGTAATCCCATCCGCACGTCGCTGCGAGCGCTCAATCGGGCAAGCAGCTCGCGAACACCGGGGTAGACGACTCCTTTGCGATTGGCGATTTCGGAAGGAAGGACTCGCAGGTACGCCTCCTGCAACCGCGCGTGGGTCGAATCCGATTCTTCCAATCCGTGGAACCGAATCAGGTCTCGGCCGATGCCTCGATCGGTCCGCCCGGCCGTCGGGATGCCGTCGGTCGGTGCGGTGACGCCGAACGCGAGTTCCAATGCCCGTTCGATCCCCGCTTGCCCCGCACCGCCGGAGTGCAGCAGGGTTCCATCGATGTCAAAAAGGATGATGTGCATGGGCGAAATGTCCAAAGTCCAACTTCCAATGTCCAATGATTCAAACCTTCGTAGGTCATTGCGACTTGGAGCCTGTGCAATCCAACCTCGATTGTCTTGATGCCCGCAGCGGCGGACGGCTACCGTGCTGGGAGTCAGTGACATCCGCAGTTTGCCAGCAGGGAGATCTCGATGAGTGTTGTGGCCAGCGTCCAGGAAAGTGTCCTGCTTGCGGTCCTGCTGCAATTGGTGGTGATTCTTGCCGCGGCGCGGTTGTTCGCGGAGGTGTTTCGCTGGCTGAAGCAGCCGGCGGTGGTCGGCGAAATCGCGGCTGGGTTGGCCCTGGGGCCATCGCTCTTCGGACGGTTTTGCCCCGACTTGTCGTTGCGAGTCTTCGATCCGTCCGTGAGCGTCGTGTTCGAGATTCTCAGCCAACTCGGCCTGATCCTGTTGCTGTTTCTGGTGGGGTTGGAATTCGATTTCAGTCACCTCGGCCAGCATGGTAAGTCGGCCCTGTGCATTTCGCTGATGGGCATCGTGCTGCCGTTTGGGTTGGGATTGGCTTTGGCTCCGTTCATGCACCCGCACCTTGAGCGAACGGCGTCCGGCGAGCCAGTTTCGTTTCTGGGCTTCACGCTGTTCATGGGCATTGCGATGTCGATCACGGCGATTCCAGTCCTGGGACGGATCATGCTGGAGTTGAACATCACGCGGACTCGGCTGGGAGCGATCACGATCTCGGCGGCCGCGGTCAACGACGCTTGTGGGTGGATCATTCTGGCGACGATCTCCAGCATCGTGGCTGCACGGTTTCAGCTCGGCCAGACGCTGACCATGATTGGGGCGACGTTGGTCTTCGTCACGCTGATGCTGTTCGCGGCGCGCCCGGTGTTGAAACGACTGGTCCAACTGGCGCTGCGCCGCGAAGGAAGCGAACTGGGCTTCAACAGCTTCGCGGTGTTGCTGGTGTTGTTGTTCTTGTGCTCGATGGCGACCAGCCTGATCGGCATCAGCGCGATCTTCGGAGCGTTTCTGTTGGGGACAATGATCTCCGACGAATCGGAGTTCCGCGACGCGATCACACGGCAACTTCGCAACTTCCTGACGGTCTTCTTCCTGCCGATCTTCTTCACTTACACCGGATTGCGAACAGATCTGGGGACGTTACAGTCCGGGACGCAGTGGCTGTTCTTCAGCGGAGTGTTGGCCTGTGCCGTTCTGGGAAAGTTGGGGGGCTGCGGCGCGGCGGCGTGGCTCACGGGCTTCTCACGCCGCGAAGCCTTCGTCGTGGGAGCAATGATGAACACACGCGGGTTGATGGAATTGATCGTGATCAACGTCGGCCGAGATTTGGGAGTCGTCACCGACAGTGTCTTCTGCATGTTGGTATTGATGGCTCTGCTGACGACGATGATGACCACGCCGCTGGTGCTGCTGGGCATGCGCGGCACCGAGCTGGAACCATTCATCCGGAAAAGCGGTTTTCTGACGGCGGATCGCGACGAGACTTCCGCGTAGCCGCACTCGACAGAGTGCAGGCCACGCACGTTCTGGCGAACGGGGCTACGATCAGAAACACCCGCCAGCCGATCGCGCGAAAACCCTCGTTGACCGATCCATCGGAACGGGGCTACGTTCCCGCCTCGATGGGGTGGCTGGTGGAAATTCCGCGCGTGGGGCGGAGAGGTGCAAGGATGCGGCTCGTCAGCGTGTGTTTTCTCTTGGCGGTCATGTCGTTCGCTGTGTGGAAAGTTCGCGCGGCAGATGATGCGCCTCCCGTTGTTTCCGATGCAACCAAGCCCTCCTCAGCAGAGCGAGTGTTGCTGCTGCAGAACGGCAAGACCGTCAAAGGTGCGGTGCGGCAGACCACGGCCGGATATGTCGTCAACGTGCCGGGAGGGCAGTTGGTCCTGCCTTTCGATCAGGTGCGGTTCAACGCGGACGACCTGGAAGACGCTTACCGCCTGCAACGTTCGTCATTGCCGGAACGCCCGGTGTCGGCGCACATCGAGTTGGCTCGCTGGTGTCATACCAACGGATTGCCGGATCAAGCCTGCAAAGAATTGCGGGATGTCTTGCGGATCGAACCAGAATCAACCATTGCGCGGACCATGCTGCAACGGATCAACGATCAACTCTTGGCGACGAAGGAATTGCCTGCCGTCGCGGCTCGGAATAACGGACAGTATTCCATGCTCGGAGATCCCAAGCTGGGAGTGCCGGCCGACACGCTAGGCGGTTTGCCACGCGAGGCGGCGTTGGATTTCGTTGCCAAGGTTCAGCCGCTGCTGGTCAATCGCTGTGCGACGGCCGGATGTCACGGAATCGGATCTGGCAACCCGTTCGAGCTGCAACGGACCAAGCTCGGCAAGTCGCCCCCCAAGTCTCATTCGGAACGCAACCTGGCCACCCTCCTGGAGCACATCGACCGCGAGCAACCGTTAAGCAGTCCATTGCTGGTGAAGCTGCGCGGCGAAACAAGATCGAACGGCATTCGCCAACCGCACGGCGCCCTGTCGCGCGAGCAAATGCAGACGCTCCGAAATTGGATCGAAGCGATCTCCGAGAAACCGGAACCGATCGCACCGGTGAAATTCGAGTCCGAACCGCTGGACGACGGCACAAAGACCGAATCGCCGAAGCCCCGATCCGACGCCACGAGCAACGACGATGGCGACGACAATCTCTATCGCCGCCTGGTGCGCGAACTGCGATCGGTCGAGCAGAAAGACTAACCCGCCGCCCCGCTCACCTGATTCATGAGTCAGCCAACGCACCACCGGCGCATGAGTTTCTCGTAGAGCGCGGTTCCGCGATCTAACTGGTCCAGCTCAATCCACTCATCCCAAGTGTGAGCTTGTGCGATGTTGCCGGGGCCGAGGACCGCCATCTTCTTCAGCTCGGTCAACATTGCTCCATCCGTGCCGTAAGCCACGGTTTTCGGACACGGTCGCCCAGCCAGTTGCACCAGTTCCTGAATGAAGTCCGATTTCGGATCGACGTACAGCGGCATCGCGCCGCTGCGGAATTCAAACTGCAATCCACACCGCTCGGCAGCCTGCCGCGCGCGGTCCAACAGCAACTGTGGATTCTGACCCGGCATCGGCCGGTAATAGACCGAGCAGATGCTCTGCGGTGCGGTGATGTTGAAGGCGTACGTGTGATCGTTGATGCCGATGTTCCAACTGATCGTCGGCGGATCAAAATCGGGATGCTGCCAGGCGGGATCGACGAGAGTCTCGTCGTGGATCGCTTTCATCTCAACGAGGAACGGGATTATCGCGAGGTTCGCATTGAGTCCCTCACGCGTGCTGCTGTGCGACGCTTTGCCGATCGACGTCGCAAGAAACCCGAATGTCCCTTTGTGAGCGTAGACAACTTCCAGATTCGTCGGTTCGCCGATGATGCCTTTGGTATCGCCGGCAATCATCTCGCGGAACAGCGTCGAACTCTTCGCGACGGACTGAGCTCCGCCGTAGCCGATTTCTTCATCTGCCGTACAGGTGATGTAGATCGGCTGCTTGAGATCGGAAACTCGGATACGCTCGACCGCCGCAAGGGCGCAGGCGACGGAGCCTTTCATGTCGCAACTGCCGCGGCCGTACAACTTGCCTTCTTTGATCGTCGGCTCGAATGGCCCGTGCTTGTCGGTGAACCACGGACTGGCTGGCACGACGTCGGTGTGACCGAAGTACGCCAGCCCCCCCTTACCTGCCCCCAGCTTGCCGACGACGCTCGCCTTGCGAACGCCGTTCTTGTCGTCGTACTCCAATCGTTCGGTTTCAAAGCCGAGCTGCTTCAACGTCCGCTCGACATGATCGGTGATCGGCACGTTGGATTTTGAGCTGACCGAATCGAAGCGGATTAATTCGTTGAGATGTTGAATGGCGTCCATGTTGGAACTCCTGGGAAACCCGCAAGTCGTTGTGTGCATCTGGAATGTCCAATTACCAAGCTTCAATGACCAATGAATTTCCAAGCTCGAATGTCCAATGTCCAAATGGAGCACTGAGTCACGGCTTTGTGAAATCAGGTCAGCGATTCACTGAACTTTGGAGTTTGGATATTGGACATTCATTGGACATTGAGATTTGGACCTTGGTCATTCAGTGACGCTCACTCCAAAGATTCACAGCTTCAGCACATCGGCCATCGAGTACTGTCCCGGTTGTTGATGAGCGACGAACTTCGCGGCGGCGAGTGCTCCGTAGGCGTAGCTGTCACGGGTGTGGCTGCGAACGGTGAGGTCGATGGTTTCTCCCATCAGGCCGAAGACGATGGTGTGCTCGCCGACGTTGTCGCCGGTGCGGAGCGCGTGATAGCCGATCTCATTGTGAGGTCGCAGGCCCGGTCGGCCGCTGCGGCCGTGAACGTGATTCGTCTGCCCCATTTCTTCCGCGACGATTCGGCCGAAGGCGATCGCCGTGCCGCTGGGAGCGTCCTCTTTGAAGCGATGGTGCCGCTCGATGACTTCGACATCGACCCCTTCAGGATTCGTATTGAGGACTCGTGCCGCATCGCGCACCAGCTTCATCAGCAGGTTGACCGCAACGCTCATGCTGGGAGACCAGACGAGGGGAATTTGTTTCGCGGCCGCTTGTACGGCGGCCTTTTGAGCGTCATTGAATCCCGTCGTGGCCACGACCAACGGCAGCTTGCGAGCGACACACAGCGGCACGAGATGCTCGGTCGCTTCCGGCACCGAGAAGTCGATGACGACATCGACGGGCACGGTCAATTCGGATGCGATGAGAACACCCGTTTTGCCGCAGCCGGCGACTTCACCGGCATCTTCGCCGCAGCGTGGGCACTCTGGAGCATCGAGCGCGGCGACCAATTGCAGTTCGGCATCTCGAAGCGTACAGGCCACGATCCGTTGTCCCATGCGACCCGCCGCGCCATGAACCGCGACTCGGAGGCGTTGACTCATTGATGATCCCTTTCGGAAAGCGTGATTGAAGAGCGGCAGAGAGTAGCCGTGACTGCGCTGACTCGGAAGCGTCGGATTCCGTGCGATGTAGATGTAGGGTGGGTCGAGTCATCGAGACCCACCACGAACTTCGCAATCGTTGGTGGGTCTCGATGACTCGACCCACCCTTCTATTGTCTTTTTCATCGGTGCGGCGTTCTACTCTGGCGATCCTCAATCCACTTTTATCGAAAGGATTTAACGATGAAGCCCTGTTCAATAGTTTTTGCGCTCTCGATTTTGGTTGGCGGTTTCTGCATGGCGAAGTCATCGTCGTTCGCCGAGGAATCGGCCGCTCCGCCGAAGGCATTCATTGATGGGCAAGGGCCGGGGTGGCGAGATTTGGGAGAGGCGGACTTCGTCAACGTCAATTGCAATCCAGAAACCTGGACGTGGAAGGACGGATTGGCTCAATGCACGGGAACGCCGGTCGGCGTGATTCGGACAACGAAGGAGTTCACCAATCTCGAACTGGTCGCGCAGTGGCGGCATCTCAAATCCGCAGGCAACTCCGGCATCTTTCTGTGGGCGACCGAAGAAGGGATGAAGGACTTGAAGCCGAATGCCTTGCCAAAGGTTGGCATTGAAGTGCAGGTCTTGGATCTCGGATACGAAACGAATTTCGAGAAGTCGAAGGGCAAGCCTTCGGACTGGTTCACCAGCCACGGAGACGTGTTTCCCGTCGGCGGGTCCAAGATGAAAGCCTTCA
The DNA here is from genome assembly GCA_005778115.1 of Planctomyces sp. Lineage (GTDB taxonomy): Bacteria > Planctomycetota > Planctomycetia > Planctomycetales > Planctomycetaceae > SXKJ01. The sequence goes on from SXKJ01000490.1 coordinate 10,961, forward strand.
CGCCGCAGATCACTTACACGCGTGACGATGGCTCGACCTACGTGGTGGGCAAACCGGACAGCAGCCGCAGTTTTCCGACCAAGCGACTCACGAAGCCGGTGGGAGAGTGGAACCACTATTACGTCCGCGCGATCAACGGCGAGGTACGGCTGTGGGTTAACGGCTTGGAAGTCTCCGGCGGCGAGAACTGCGAGCCGCGCAAGGGCTTCATGTGTTTGGAATCGGAAGGCTCGCCGGTGGAGTTCAAAAGGCTGCGGATTCGCGAACTGCCGTAAGACATTCAAGGCGAGCGGCTGCGACTTTAATAATCGGCGACGAAGTAAGTCTTCAATAAACGGAACGTCGCCCGAGCACGCTGTTGGAATGTGGCAACATCGGGAGGCCAGCCGCTCGGCTTGATCTGCACTTGGAAGTAGGTCCGCTCGATGACTCCCTGCCGAGTTGGAAGTGCCACGTCCGCAGGTGGTAGGCCGAACTTAATTTCGAGATCCACCGGCTGGTGTCGTTCATTGGATCCCCAGATCGGCAGGAATGTCCCGCCGACGCGGACCACGACATGCCCCGGTGCCGTCTTCACCAGTTTTGCCTTTTGCTCGCGGACGAAGCTGCCAAACTTCAGCACGATCATGTCCGAGGTCACACACGCCAGGAAATTCCCATCGAGCATGTAGGTCGGTTCGGGTTCGGCTTGCACCGTCTCGGACTTGCCGCCGAGGAACTCTTTCTTCGACAACGCGGTCGTGCGATCGCGGCCTTTGTCTTTGGAGGTAAACAGTGCTTTGTCGGCTCGTCGGAAGACGTCGTCGAGCGTGTCTCCCTGCTCAATTTCCGTCACGCCAAACGAGACCGTGACCTTCAACTCCTTGACGGTGCTGAGTGTCGCATCGCGGATCGCTCGGCGCAGGCGTTCGGCCTTCTCGACGGCTTGTTTAAGGTCGGTGGAGGGACACATGACGATGAATTCTTCGCCGCCGTAGCGGCCGATGATCTCGCCGGAGTAGGTCTCGCTTTGCAGGAGTTTCGCCAGGCCGATGAGCACCTGGTCGCCGGTCAGATGCAGGTATGTGTCGTTGATCCGCTTGAATTTATCGACATCGAGAAAGATCAGGGACATCGGCTCCGGGTCGGAGTCGCGATTGAATTCCGAGATCAACGATTCGAGCGTGCGTTCCAATTCGCCACGATTGAAGACACCCGTCAATGAGTCGCGGGTGGCTTGCTTGCGGAGATCCTTATCTTCGGAGCGGCGGCGGCGGTCTTGCGTGAGATCGCGGAAAATCTCCGCGACTCCTTGCAGGCTGCCGTCGTGATCGATCAGCGGCACGGACATCAATTCCACGCGGATCCAGCGACCGTCCTGATGCCGCACTTGGACCTGCGCGGTTTGGGCTTTGCCGTTCTTGATGACCTCGCGCAACGGATGGGCTGAATCGGACAACGGGCGGCCCTGCTTGTCGGCGAACTCGACTTGGCGGCTAGTCCAGGTCTGATCCAACATCTTCGAAGCGGGTTGGCCCAGCAGGCGTTCCATGCCGGTGTTCCAGATGCGGAACTTCAAATCCGATTCGACCAGATAGAACCCGTCGTACATGCTCTCCAGCGTGTGCAGATACGAAAAGATGTGGCACATCGAACTGGCCTGCATCTCTTCGGCCAATTGAAAGAAGCCGGCACCGTTGTTGGGGGCTGGTGGTTCTTGCAGCTCGCGGCTGAACGGCGTTCCTTCCGCTTGAATCCAGCGATTCATCACGCTGACTAGATTACCGTCGAACCGCGTGCCCGCCGAGCCGGCCAGGATCGACAGAATCTCGGTATGTGACTTCGCCTCGCGGTAGACCTGCTTGTGCGACAGCGAATCGTAGGCATCGGCGATCGCCAGGATGCGGGCTCCCAGATGCAGTTCCTTGCTGCCGTGCTGACCGCTGTCGTAGTTCGGAGTCGATTGGTTGATGATCTCCAGCACTTCTTGATGGACTCGGCAGGCTTGCAGCACGTCGATGCCGACATTGTGCTGCAAGGCGAACAAGTCTTTCTCGGCGGGGTTCAGCAGACCGGGCTTGAACAGCACATGATCCGGCACCCCAATCTTGCCAATGTCATGCAGCAGCGATGCGATCTCCAGCCGGCGCAGAGAGACTCCGTCCCAGCCAATGAACCTCGCTAGCCCGGTCGCGAACTGCGCCGCGCGCCGCACATGCTGAATCGTCGCCGCATCGCGCAGCCGCAGTGCCGCGAGCAAACTCCGCAACACCGGCCGAGCGATCACGCCATCCAGAGCATCCGCGCTGGCCCCTGATGCCGTAGCGGTAGTGCTGCTGCGCGATAGTCGGAGCAGGTCCAACATCAATCGCGACGAGGCTGTCGAATACTGCTTGGCCAGACCTCCGCCGCCGATTTCGGGCGTCGTCGGGTCGAGCGTTGCTACGTCGTCAATCTCATTCCACACGTTGACCATCTCCTCTGTAGGTTCCGGCCTGTGGAACTTAGGTCACAGTTTCGCGTCGTCAAATTCGTTCTCGGCGGGAAACCTGTCGCCCATCGCCGGTCCCGCTAGAATCCCGCCCCAAACTCAGGTTTCCACCAATCAGCCGGAACGCGCTAGCGTCCGGTTTCCTCAAGGTTTTCCGATCATTACGAGAACCGGACGCTAGCGCGTTCCGGCTGATTTTCCCAAGGAGGATGACGTGCGCTGGTCCAAGACTCTGATCCCCACCATGAAGGAAATCCCGGCGGACGCGGAAGTCCCCAGCCACCAGTTAATGCTCCGAGCCGGCCTGATCCGTCAGCTCATGGCGGGCAGTTACACCTATCTGCCGCTCGGCTGGAAGGCGCTGCGAAAAGCGGAAGCGATCGTCCGCGAGGAAATGGAAGCCGCCGGGGCCATCGAAATCCACATGCCCGCGCTCCAACCGATTGACCTCTTCGTCCGCACCGGACGCCGCGAAGCGTTCGGCAACGTCCTCTTCAACTGGAAGCAACGCCGAGGCAACGGCGAGTCGCACTTCGCGCTCGGCCCAACCCACGAAGAGGTCGTCACCGATCTCATCGCGAAGCACATCAGCAGCTATCGCCAACTGCCGCTGAACCTGTTCCAGATTCAAACGAAGTTCCGCAACGAAGAGCGACCGCGGTTCGGAATCCTCCGCACCAGCGAGTTCCTGATGAAGGATGCCTACAGCTTTCACACCAGCCTCGAATCACTCAACGAGACGTATCAGGCGATGTACCGCGCGTACTGCCGCATCTTCGCCCGCTGCGGTCTCGAATACCTGCCGGTCGAAGCGGAGAGCGGTCCCATCGGTGGCGACGCTTCGCACGAATTCATGTGCCCCGCCAACAACGGCGAGGACCGCATCGTCCACTGCCGAGCCACCGGCTACGCCGCCAACCTCGAGCGCGCCGACACCGGCCGCACACCGCCAACGATCGCCACGTCCGCCGATGCGAAGCCGCTCACGAAGCTGCACACCCCCAACGTCGGCTCGATCGAAGCGGTCTGCAAGTTCCTCAAATGCAAACCGGAGCGAATGGTCAAAACGTTGATCTACTCCGCCGACGACAAGCCGGTCGCCGTCCTGATCCGCGGCGATCACGAAGCCAACGAAGGGAAGATCCGCCGAGCACTCGGGGTGAAGAAGCTCGAAATGGCGACCCCCGAAGTCATCCTGCAAGTGACCGGCGCACCGGTCGGCTTCGCCGGACCCGTCGGCATCAAATGCGAAGTCATCGCCGATCACGACGTTCCGCTCATCGTCAATGCGATCACCGGAGCGAACGAAGGGGACCACCACATCGTGAACGTGAACGTCGGCCGCGACTACTCGCTGACGACGACTCACGACCTCCGCAACGCCGTCGCCGGCGATCCCAGCCCGCATGGCGAAGGGACTCTCGAACTCGTGCATGGCATCGAGATCGGCCATGTCTTCAAGCTCGGCACGAAGTACGCCGTATCACTCGAAGCCAGCTTCTCCGACGAGAAGGAGCAGCGGCACCCGATCATCATGGGCTGCTACGGCATCGGCGTGAACCGCATCATCGCCGCGCTGGCCGAAACCAAGAATGACGAGAACGGCCTCATCTGGCCGCTCGCCATCGCCCCGTATGAAGTCGTCGTCATCCCGCTGCAAGAAGAACAACCGGTCCTCGAAGCGGCCGAGTCGATCTACTCACAACTGCGGCAATCGGGCGTCGATGTCCTGCTCGACGACCGCGCTCAGCGAGCCGGCGTGAAATTCAAAGACGCCGACTTGGTTGGTTTCCCGTTGCGAGTCGTCGTCGGCGGCAAAGGTCTGCAAGAGGGCCTCATCGAACTGAAATGGCGAACCGACGCTGCTCCGACGAAAGTAGCCGTGGCCGAAGCCGTCTCATCGGTTCTCAAACAACTCACCGAGCGACGTGCTCGAGAGTCAGCAAAGGTGCCGACATAGATGAAACAGGCGAGCGGGGCGGCGTCAGCCCCCCGGTGTATTCATTCGACCGGTCAACCGGGGGGCTGACGCCGTCCCGCTCGCCTGAGTGTGTTGGTTCGCGTTTCAATCACGAAATACAGTAGCGGTGCCAATCCTGTGGGAGACTTGTGTCATATGGCCATTCTTCCCATCTCCTTTCCGTCCGAGCGTGAGCGACTGCGCCGCCTCGTCGAAGCCGATCAAGGTTTGTCGTTTCGGGAACGAGTGCAGGCAATCGATGGATTGCAGGATTTTATCGACCAATTCGAGTTGAGTGACGAGGCTCGTGCGAATCGGGAAAAGCTGGAACATGAGAAACGAGCCGAGAAGCTAAGAGGATTGCGAGAATTCTTTCGGCAGCATCTTCCCGCTCAAGCTGAGTCTGATCCCACTTAAGCATCTCAACGACTCAATAGCCAGAATGAGTCGCTTCTTTGATTAACTTCCGATGACTTCCAAGGAGTTGTTCATGCTGAGAATCACGTTGGCTCGTTGCCTGCTTGCTGCACTGTTGGTTGTGATCTCATCTTTAACCGGGCTGGCGGCTGACGATGAAAAGCTGTTTGTCGCCGAACCACTCACGCAGCCGAAGGAATTCACTGGCGGCATTGAAGGCCCGCAGTGCGACGCGGCCGGCAATGTCTATGTCGTGAACTTCAAAGAAGACGGGACCGTCGGCAAGGTGACTCCGCAGGGAAAAGGGGAGGTCTTCGTCACGCTGCCGAATAAGAGCGTCGGCAACGGGATTGTCTTCGATCACGCAGGGGCGATGTTCATTGCCGATTACGTCAATCACAATGTTCTCAAGGTGGACATGAAGACGAAGCAGATTTCCGTCTTCGCTCATCAAGGCGGAATGAACCAGCCGAACGACTTGGCCATCGGGCCGGACGAAGTGCTGTGGGCCAGCGATCCCAACTGGGGGAATAGCACCGGCCAACTCTGGCGCATCGACCGGCAGGGGAAGGTCACGAAAGTCGCCACCGAGATGGGCACGACCAACGGCATCGAAGTCAGCCCGGACGGCAAGACACTGTACGTCAACGAAAGCGTCCAGCGGGGCATCTGGGCCTTCACGATCACATCGGATGGGCTGACGGACAAACGCCTGCTGAAACAATTCCCCGACCACGGCTTCGACGGCATGCGCTGCGATGTGGACGGCAACTTGTACGTGACTCGATACGGCAAGGGGACTGTTGCGATTGTCTCGCCGAAGGGGGAAGTGCTCCGCGAGATCGAAGTGCTCGGCAAAAGCCCCAGCAACCTTTGCTTCGGCGGCCCCGACGGCCGCACGGTCTACGTCACCGAGGTCGATCACACGCGGCTGGTCAAATTCCGCGTCGAACGTCCTGGTCTCGCCTGGCAACGCTGGCAAAAGAAGTGAGCAATATCATGCCTCGCACCATCACTGACGAAGAACTCCGTGCCTATCTCGCCGAGCAATTGCCGGCCGAGCGGATGGCGGCGATCGAACGAACTCTGCGAGATTCCGAGCCGCTACGACAACAGCTCGCCGCGCTGGCACGGGACACGGATCAAGGTGGCGTCACCGTCGGTGAAGTCTGGCGGCGTGGGCGTTTGAGCTGTCCGACTCGCAGCCAACTCGGAGCCTACTTGCTCAATGCGCTAGAGGACGCGCAGCGCAACTACTTGGATTTCCATCTGCAAACTCTCGGCTGCCGAGTCTGCAACGCGAACCTCACCGATCTGCAACAAGCCCAATCTGCCGCGCCGGAAAAGCAGCGTCGCCGCCGCAAATACTTCGAGTCCTCCGCCGGCTACTTGCGGCGCGATTAAGAGTAATCCTCTTGGGCGAGCGGGGCGGCGTCAGCCCCCCGGTGCATTTGCCACGGAACCGTGGGGCTGACACCGCCCCGCTCGCCTGCTTCATTTTTGCAGAAACTCCGCCAGCCCCACCGACTCTTTCACGTCGTCAAAGCTCAGCAGTTCATCCGCAAGCGAATCAACTCGGCCTTGATGCAACAACGATCTGGCCAGCTCGCGAACGGCGGCTCCAGCGGCCAGCAACGTCGCGACTGGATCGACCATGATCTTGAAGCCGAGTTGCTGCAATTCCTCCGCTCCCAGGATCGGAGTTACTCCCCCTAGCAGCATGTTCGCGAGTTGCGGATACGGAACCTCGCGACCAATGCGAGCCAATTCTTCTCGGCTGCGCGGCGCTTCGACGAAGCAGACGTCTGCTCCGAGTTCTCCGTAACGACAGGCACGCTCGATCGCCGCATCGAGTCCCTCAACCGCTCGTGCGTCCGTGCGAGCAAAGATCACGAAATCGGGATCGCGGCGAGCCTCCAGCGCCACACGCAGCTTGCCGAGCATCTCATCGACCGGGATGACCTGCTTGCCGGCGAAGTGCCCACAACGTTTCGGACTGACCTGATCTTCCAGCAAGATCCCCGCCGCACCAGCTTGCTCGAAATCGCGTACGGTGCGGACGACGTTGTGCAGATCGCCGTGTCCCGTATCGCCGTCAGCAACCAGCGGAATCGAAATCCTCGAAGCCATACGGCGCACTGCCTCAGTCATTTCTGAAAGAGTGACCAACCCGACGTCAGGCCAACCAAAAACGCTGGCCGATACGCCGAAGCCACCCAAGAACAACATCTCGCAACCCGCTTGCTCAAGTAGCCGCGCGGTGAAGACATCATGCGGAGCAAGCGTCTTGATGATCCCCGGTCGGGCCAGCAGTTCACGCAATCGGCGGGCGGTGGTCATGAATCTTCCTTCAGTTCGGCCGACAGCCGGGAGCCGATGGCCGACAGCCGTTGTCTCACTTTTATCCGTCGAGAATGTGAGATAACGGCATTCGGCTGCAGGCAATCAGCTTTCGGCCAGAGGAGTGCTTGCGAGCTTGCTCTTCGCGGTGGCGGCCTCCCATCATGCCGCCCCGAACCCGGAATTCCAATCAATGCGGAGATCATCCATGAGACTGTCGAATCTGTTCCGACTCTGTTTGTTGGTCCTCGTTTCATCGGCAGATAGTTCAGCCAATGCCGCAGAAGTTTGGTCGCGGTTCCGAGGCGAGGGGGGATCGGGACGAGCGACGATTGGATCAAAGCTGCCGACGGAAATTGGGCCAGACAAGCATGTCGTCTGGAAGATCGACTTGGCTCCGGGGCATTCGTCACCCGTGATCATCGGCGATCGGATTTACGTCACCGCCGAGAAGGACCAGCAATTGGTGACGATCGCCTTGGACCGCGCGACTGGCAAAACGCTGTGGGAGAAAGTCGCTCCGCACGAGAAGCTCGAAGCGGTGCATGGCATCGGCAGCCACGCTCAGTGCAGCCCATCTGCCGACAAGGAACGAGTCGTCGCGCTGTTCGGCAGTTGTGGGCTGTTCTGCTACGACCGCGACGGGAAGGAACTGTGGAACATCCCGATGGGACCGTTCAAGAACGAGTTCGGAGCGGGCAGCTCGCCGCAGATCGTGGACGATCGCGTCATCGTCTGTCAGGACCACGACACCGATTCGTTCCTCGCCGCGTATGACAAGCGAAACGGAAAGGTCTTGTGGCGAACCGATCGAGCGGAGTTTCCTCGCAACTATTGCACGCCGCTGATCTGGACGGTGAATGGCAAGAAGCAAATCGTGATCGCCGCGACGCTGCGAGTCGTCGGCTACGACTTCGAGACTGGCAAAGAGCTGTGGACAGTGCGTGGCATCTCGCGAATGGTATCGCTCAGCCCGTTCCTGACCGAATCGGGGACGCTGATCACCGGCGGCTGGGCGGCCGGTGGCGATGAGACGGAACGCATCTCGGTGCAGCCATTCTCGGTCGTCAAGAAAGATCTCGATAAGAACGGCAACGGCACGCTCGAAAACGAAGAGCTTCCCAAAGGGGACATCAAGCAACGCTTCCCGCAAGTGGATCGCAACAAAGACGGCTCGCTGACCGAAGCCGAGTACGAGTACTTCCGCACGCTGTTCGAGCAGGGCCAGAACTCGATCGTCGCGATCAAACCGGGGGCACAAGGCGAGGCGACCGAAACACACTTGCTCTGGAAGCAGCGAAAGCTGGTGCCGTTCTGCTCGTCGCCGGTTGCGGTCGGCGACTTCATCTTCACGGTCAAAGACGGCGGCATCTTCGCGTGCCTCGACCTGAAGAATGGCAAACACATCAAGCAGGGCCGAGCCTCCGGGACCGACGACTACTACAGCTCACCCGTGGCAGGAGACGGCAAGCTATTTCTGATCGACGAAGAGGGCCGCCTCACGGTTCTCAGCGCCGACCCCGAATGCCGCACGCTGCACACCGCCGACTTCGGCGAGAAAGCCTTCGCCACCCCAGCCATCGTCGGAAACCGCCTCTACCTGCGAACCAACGGTCACCTGTATTGCTTTGGCGAGTGATAACGAACCCAAACTCACCCACTCAACGAGGCCCAATGAAATTGCCACGAGAAGCACAAAACGGCACAAAGTTGAGATGAAGTGATTTCAAGTCCGTACCGCGACCGTTAGGGAGCGGCCCGCGATGTCGAACACAGGCCACTCCCTAACGGTCGCGGTACAGTGATCTCTCGGACAATCGGGTATTGAAATAGCTTTTCGTGGCTTCTTGTGTTTTTTGCGGCCAATTAGGTCGGAGCCGACACGATGACCTTGCTCGGCCGCACGACGCGGTCGTGCAGGACGTAGCCACGTTCGACCTCCATCAGCACCGTCATCGGCGGATGGTCGGCGGAGGGCATCTGCGTAATCGCTTCGTGCAGGTTCGGATCGAACGGCTGTCCGACACTGGGGATCGCCTTCGCATTGTTGCGGCCGAGGATCTCCTCGAACTGTTTGAGAGTCATTTCGACCCCCTTCGTCAGGTCTTCGAGCTTGCCCCCCTTCTGTGCCGCTTCCAACGAACGGCGCAGATTGTCGAGCCCCGGCAGGATGTCGCGGATCACCGGCAGCGCCGAGTACTTCGCGGACTGCTCGGCCTCGCGCTGCTGGCGTTTGCGGAAATTCTCGAACTCCGCTTGGACGCGCTTCCAACTCGCGAAGAATTGGTCCCGCTCATTCTGCAGCGCCGAGAGCACGGCATCCGCCGAGTCATTCGAAGCGACCGCTTCCGCAACAGCGGCAGCGACGTCTTCAGGATTGGAATCAGCATTCGTTGGCATTTGATTTTCGTCTGGCATGGGAATCAACGTAGGGTGGGTCGAGGCACGAGACCAACCGTTGGTATGAAACATTTGCCGGTGGGTCTCGTGCCTCGACCCACCCTACGGAATTACGAATTCTCTCCGGTGAACCAGTCTTTGACCTTATCGAAGAATGACGAGCGATGTTGGCTGACGTCCGCTTGTTCGAGCTCCGCCAGCTTCAACAGCAAGTCGCGTTGTTCGTCCGAGACTTTCTTGGGGACTTCAATGTGAACCTCGACGAGCAAGTCTCCGGCACGGCCGCCGCGCGGATCGGGCATGCCGCCACCGCGAATACGAAAGACTTCTCCGGAGTGTGTGCCGGGGTCGATGTGCTGGTCCTTCTTCCCGTCGAGCGTCGGGACTTCGATGTCCGCTCCAAGCACCGCTTGCGAGTAAGTGATCGGTACATGGCAGATCAAGTCTTGTCCGTCCCGCTCAAAGAGGTTGTGTTCTTTGACGTTGATCTCGACGTAAAGATCACCGCGCGGCCCGCCATTCATGCCGGGTTCACCCTCGCCGCGCAGACAGAGTGACATGCCGGTATCGACACCCGGGGGGATGCGTGCCTCTAGCCGGACCTTCTCAACCTTGCGACCGGAGCCGCTGCAATCAGCACATTTGTCGCGGACAATCTTCCCTTCGCCTCGGCAGGCCGGGCAGGTTGTCTGCATGCGAAAGAAGCCTTGCGACTGCACGACCTGGCCGTGCCCATTGCAGTAATCGCACTTCGCGGCCGTCGATCCTGCCTTAGCGCCTGAGCCGTTGCACGTCCCGCAAAGCTCTCGTCGCTTGATCTCGATATCGCGTGAACAACCCTTGGCCGCCTCAGGCAGATCAATCGTCAGCGATGCCTTGAGGTGATCTCCCTGAGTCGGCCTCGGCCCGCCGCCACGGCGACGTCCACCGCCGAAACCGAACCCCTCGAACAGATCGCCGAACATCTCGAAGATGTCGCCGACGTCTTGGAAGCCGCC
>SXKJ01000491.1 GCA_005778115.1 Planctomyces sp.
AGCCGCTTCACGAGCAGCGGGCCGTTCATGTCGAAGTACGCGAGGTCGAGGCCGATTACTCCCTCGCCGTCGCCGCTGCGGATCGTCACATCGCGCAGGCTCCCTGTGTTGTTCGAGTAAAACTGCAAGCCGATCGCCCCGGCGTTGCCGCGACCGGTGTCGATGGTCAGCTCGGCGACGTTGTTATTGAACCAATCGGCCGAGCCGCGCCGTTGCTCCTCGTTACCACAGAAGCCGAGCGTCAGAACGGTCTGCGGCTTTGCGACGTCCGTGAACGTCGAGTCCTTGAGCCGTAGGATCGTCCGCCAGGGCGACTCGCCACGCATATTGTTGCGACCATGCCCGCGACCCGGCTCAAACTTCAACGTCTTCGAGATGAGATACGTTCCCGCTGGCAAGTAGATGACTCGCCCCGTTGCCTGGCATTCGTCGATCGCGCGCTGAATCGCGTCGGTGTCATCGTGCTGCCCGTCGCCGTGCGCCGAGTACGGAGCCTCACGCACGTTGAGCCAGCCGCAGTCATCGGGATAACTTCCAAACGCGGATAGTTCGGCCTGAGTTCTCTGAGCCGTCGTCGGCGCGGCGGTCTTGCTGGCGATGAACCGCACTTTGCCCAGCCCCGCGACATCCGACTGCCCGCCGCTGCGATGCGTCCCGTTGCAGAAAAACCGAATCCGCCGCGCCACGATTGGCGACTCGAACTGCTGCAACTCCCCCGTGTAGTCATCCGCCTTCGGAGCCTTCGCGAATCGAAATCGCTGCCGAATTGTCCGCCAACTCTTCGGCTCCGACTCCGCGTTGCCTTCGTCGCTGGCTGAATACTGGATCGTCACATCCTCAAACCCGCGATGCGGCGAGCCATTGTGATTCCAAACGCGAAACGCACCGACGGTTTGCACCTTTCCAAGATCGAACTCCACCAGCGGATGCTCGTCCGGCCCGATCGCCAGATACGCCCCGTTCCACATCGACCCACCATCGGCATACCCGTTCGTCGTGAGTTGAAACACGCCGCTTCCCGGCGATGTCTCCTTGAACCCGTGGTCGTTGACCAAGTTCATCGCACTCATCAACCCCTTAACCTGCTCGCTCGACGCACGAGCCGTCACGCCATCAATGAACCGCTCCGCAGCAGTCAGCCGAGTACCACTCGTGCTCAACAGCAGAGCCAAAATCAAAACGCTTATTCGCATCGGATAGCTCCATGAGAAATCAGCGTGCAACACGCTATCGTCCGGTTCGGAAGCAGAAGTCATGCAGACACTCAGAATCAACCGATGGATCGAGGCTTGCTCAGCTTGCTTGGTATTTCGGAAAGTCGTTGTAGCCCACGTCGTCGAATGAGAACCACGCCGACATTTCGGCGGGCGGGTTGAGCGGCCAGTTGTTGGCAAAGCGTGCGACGAGATCGGGGTTGCTGATGAAGGGGCGTCGCGAAGGCGATCAAGTCTGCATGATTTGCGGCGATCGCGGCTTCGGCGGTCTCCTGCGCGTAGCCGCAGTTTCCGATCAACAAACTACGGAACTGCGGGCGGAACTCGGCGAGCGTCATCGGTTCGCCAAGTTGATGAAAGCCGAAGCCGAGTCCGTCCATCAGGTGCAAATATGCCAGGCCGAACCGGTCGAGTTGCTGTGCGGCGAACGAAAACGTCTCGCGATAATCGGGCGACCCCATGTCGTTGTAGACACCGTTGGGCGAGAGTCTCACGGCAACGCGGTTGGCTGGAAACACGCTCGTCACCGCTTCGACGATCTCGCGCAGAAAGCGGAACCGATTCTCGATGCTGCCACCGTACTGATCGGTCCGCTGATTCGTCTTCGATTGCAGGAATGAGTCGATCAAGTAGCCGTTGGCGCCGTGCAGTTCGATCCCGTCGAAGCCCGCTAACTTTGCTCGTTCCGCCGCGCGGCAAAAGTCTTCGACGACGCTCGCGATCTCTGCCGTTGCCAACGCTCGCGGAGTTTCATACGGCTGCTTGCCGATCGGCGTGTGCATGTACTCGCCATTGATCGCGATGGCCGACGGAGCGACCGCTCGCGAACCGTCCGCCCGAAAGCTGCTGTGCGAAGCTCGGCCACTATGCCAAAGCTGAGCAAACATCACGCCTCCCGCCGCATGAACCGCCGACACCACGTCGCGCCACGCATCTCGCATCGCGTCCGTGTAAATCCCCGGCGACTGGTTCCAACCGTTGGCCTGCTCGGAGATCACGACCCCCTCGCTGATGATCAACCCGACAGAAGCGCGATCGCAGTAATACGTTGCCAGCCGCGCATTCGGCAGCCGCTCAATCCCCGCTCGTGCACGAGTCATCGGAGCCATTGCAACTCGGTTTTTCAAAGACAGGCCACCGAGAGTAACAGGAGACAACAGTTTGGAATCAGACATCGGACAACTCACTTTCATTGCTTGTGTTGAAGCACCTGGAAGCATCACGGCTGATGCTGAGTGATCGTCGTCTCGATGCGACGATCAGGAATGAGCCACATGGCCGCGACGAGGCAACACACGCCGCACGCCAGCCACGGATGCAAGAACGCCAACGGCAGTGCGAGTGCGTAGAGGACGAGGGAGATTTTCCCTTTGAAATCTGTGGTTAGCGCCTTCGCCAGTGTCGAGTCACGACCGTGATGACAGACGAGCAGATGAACCAGAATGAAATACGCGACCGCCGAGAATAACTGGACGATACCGTAAACCACCACGGGCCAAGTCGCGAAGTTGCTGCTTCCTAGCCAGCTTGTTCCGAACGGCACGAGCGAAATCCAAAACAGCAGATGCAGGTTCGCGAGCAACACTGCTCCGTTGACCGACCGCACCGCCTGAAACAAGTGATGGTGGTTGTTCCAATAGATTCCGACGAGCACGAAGCTCAG
>SXKJ01000492.1 GCA_005778115.1 Planctomyces sp.
CTCGCAACTCTTCGTGCGGCTGGAGATCGAACGAGCGGCAAACGCGACGCCTTCGCTATTCACCGACCAGATCATGGAGGACATGCTGATGACTCGTCGCGCGGGCGATCGCAAGGAACCGCTCGCGACCGATGAACCGGCCGGCCTGAAAGTCATCCAGACCGGCGAACGCTGGGCCGCCAAATATCGACTGGGAGACTTCGAGGGGCAGCCCGACATCGCCATCAACGGCGTCATCTACGTCTACACGAACGCGAAACGCACGGAGGAAGCGGTCCAAGGAACCATGCAATACGGCATCGTCGTCGCGCTCCGCATCCGCGAACGAACTGTGCAGGAGAACTCAGAACTCTGGCTGGGCCCGATCCTCGTCCCCGGAAACTTTCAGTACCCAACGCCAGGACGAATCACGCTCAACGAGTGGCTCGATACGCAGCCCATTCCTGAGATCGTCGGAGATAACTCCAGTGATCCAACTTTGCTGGGCATCCCCGAACACTTGGAGAAGGGCGCGAAGCTGCCGAAGCAGTGAGTCCTGGCGGACAAACAGGCGAGCGGGGCGGCGTCAGCCCCCCGGTGAGTTCACCCGCAGGACCGGGGGGCTGACGCCGCCCCGCTCGCCTGTGAGGCTGGCTAAAAGATCGAATAGATAAACGGTGCCGCCGCCGTGCCGCTCAGGAAAATCAAGAAGCCGATCAATAACAACACCACGATGATCGGCGTCAGCCACCACTTCTTGCTGTGCTTGAGAAAGTCGATGAACTCGGCGACGAGTCCCGGTTGAGCTTCTTCCGCTTGTCGCTCGAAGTCGCTGACGGGAGTCTTAGTCGGTGGTGGCGATTTGTCGGACATGGGCGGCCTCAGAACTGTCGGAAGTAACGCTGCGAATCGGTCGGCTCGGTCGGCCGAGCAATCCAATAGGTGGTCGCGGACCGATCCAACATCTTGCGCATCGGATCGCGGCCGAGAACTCGCAAGATCAAACCGATCGGCATGATGACCCCGAAGAAGATCACCGCCAAGAGAAGATGCGAGACCACCCAGCCGATCGGAAACACTGCCACCATCCAGCCGACATAGACCCAGCGCACTGCCTGCGGAATCGCCAGGCCCAGCAGCCCAATCGTCCAAGCCACGCCCACCAAAATCGCCGGGCCGGTCGTTTCACTGGATTTGAATTTCCAGATTCCGGCGACAATCGCGAAGAACACCATCAACAGGACGGCGAACATCCGCAGCTCACGCGAACTCGGCTTCCAGTTGATAGAAATCATCGCCATGAATTCCAACATCCTTCCGTTCGTCGGAGCCGTATTGCTGGTGCTGGGAAACCTGCTCGCTTGGTGTCTGACCGTGCTGCAACTTCCCGGCAATTGGCTGATCGTGTTGCTGACGGCCCTGGCCGCGTGGCTGATGCCGGAGGAGACACGCTTCAACATCAGTTGGCTGACGGCGGGCATTGTGTTCGGCTTGGCGGTGATCGGGGAAGTGCTGGAACTGGGGGCCGGAGTCGTCGTCGCGAAAAAGCACGGAGCCAGTCGGCGAGCCGTTTGGTTGGGCTTACTGGGAGGCATCGCCGGCGCGTTGTTCGGAGCGGGCGGCGGTTCGTTCGTCCCGGTGCTCGGCACATTGATCGGCATCTTGTTCGGTGGAGCCAGCGGAGCATTCCTCGGCGCGTATCTGGGCGAAACGTGGAAAGGCCGCAGCGAAGAACACGCGATCGCCGTCGGCAGCGCGGTCGCCATCGGCCGCACGCTGGGAGTGCTTGGCAAGATGGTGGTTGGCATCGTGATGGTGTTGGTCGTGACCTGGGATGCGTTTTTCTGATCGGCCTGCTCGTAGTGACCCCATTGATGAGGTCGAGACCGACCCGATGAATCGGGTCACTACGAGCGAACGCAAGCCACTCGGGCATCAGGAAAAAGACTCCCGACCCCTTCGCACTCACCGCTCACCCGCTACGATCTCGCCCCACGAAATTAGCTCCCGCCTGAAGGCGGAACTACGAACTTGAGGACACCATGAATCTTGCTGACGTGATGAAGCCAATCATTTTCGCTGCGCTGACCGCTTTGTTTTGGGGCTTGTACGGACCCGCTATCGGTTTTGCTCGGACTGCCGAAGGCAACAACCCGTTTAAGCCGTACTTGATGATCGGCGTCGCCTATCTGATCTGGGCGATCATCGGCGGCGCGGCCGGTATGGGTTACACGAAAGTCCCGTTCACGTTCAGTGGAGCCGGCGTGACCTGGGGATTCATCGGCGGCAGCTTGGGAGCGTTCGGCGCACTGACGCTGACGCTCGCGATGTTCAGCTTCCCCGGAAAGCCACGCCCGGAATTGGTCATGCCCATCGTGTTTGGCGGAGCGGTCACGGTCAACGCCATCACGAACATTGTCCTGTCGCGGCAACAAGCGGACGCACATGCACCAAGTCTAAATCTTTGGCTCGGTATGATAGTTGTCGCGGTCGGCATTGTGCTGGTTGCGTACAACACTCCGCATGTCGGTCCTCCGAAGAAGTCGCAAGCAACCACCCCAACGACAACTCCCGCCGAGAAGCCGGCACACTGATGAGCGCGCCAGCGAGCGAAAGCGACTGGATGTCGGTGAGCGGCTCACGCCAAGCCGCATTGCTTGAGCAGTGCCAACGGATCGGGATCGCGGCCTCGAAAGGCTCGGAAGACTTCCAGCGGATGCCGGCTCCCTCCAAGCGATAGCACCGTGTCACGGAATCGCTGGCCGGTGGCTTGCACAGCGGATTCGTTGTCGAGTCCCGCTTCCTCGAAAGCCCCGAAGGCATCCGCGCTGAGCACTTCAGCCCACTTGTAGCTGTAATAGCCCGCCGCATAGCCCCCCGAAAAGATATGAGAGAACGCGCACAACATGCGGTCTTCCGGCAGAGGCGGCAGAACCGCGGTCTTCTCGGCCATGCGGCGTTGCACGTCGAACGGCGACTCGCTCGACGAGGGGTCAAACTGGTGATGCAGATAAATGTCCGTCATGCCGAAGTGCAGTTGGCGGAGCATCATGCTGGCCGCTCGGAAGTTTCGCGCGGCGGTGAGCTTGTTGAATAACTCGTCCGGCAACGGTTCGCCGGTTTGATAGTGACCGGAGAGGCCGCGAATGGTCGGGCGGTGATAACACCAGTTCTCCATGAATTGGCTCGGAAGCTCGACCGCGTCCCACTCGACACCGTTGATGCCGGCGGCATCCGCTTCGTCCACCGTCGTCAGCATGTGCTGCAAGCCGTGGCCGAATTCGTGGAACAACGTCTCGACTTCGCGGAACGTCATCAGCGACGGCTCATCGCCAACCGGCGGCGTGCTGTTGCAAACGAGATGCGCGACCGGCAACTCAATCTCTCCCCGGAATCGGCGGCGCGGCAGGCAGGTATCCATCCACGCTCCGCCGCGCTTGTTCTCCGGCCGCGAGTACGGATCGAGATAAAACGCCGCGAGCGGTTGATTCGACTCGGCATCGAACACGCGAAAGAACCGCACGTCAGCATGCCACACTGGAGCCTCGCCATCCGCCGAGCAAATCGTGACCCCAAACAACTTCGAGAGCAGTGCGAACAAGCCGTCGAGCACTCGTGGCAGTGGGAAGTACGGTCGGAGTTGTTCGTCATTGAAGTCATAGCGTTGCTCGCGCAGCCGCTCGGCCCAGAACGCGGCGTCCCAATGTTTGAACTCTTCGGTCTGCCCACCGGCGGCAGCTAGAATTCTCAATTCGGCGAGTTCGTTTTCGGCAGGTGCTCGCGACGCGGTTCGCAGCTTCTCGAACATCTCTTCGACCGCCGCGACTCCCGGAGCCATCTTCTCGGCCAAGCTGACTTCCGCGAACGAGCGAAAGCCCAGCAACTCCGCCTTCTCACGCCGCAGCTTCAAGATCTTTGAGATGCTCTCGCTGTTATCCCATTCGCCAGTCGAAGCCCGCGAGATGAACGCGCGATAAACCGTCTCACGCAGATCGCGGCGTCGCGAGTGCTGCAAGAACGGAGTGACGATTGGCCCATCTAGCGAGATGCGCCAAGGCCCGGAGGAGTGGGGAGTGCGGAGCGGGGAGTGGGGAGTTTCGGAATTGTCTTGCTCCGCACTCCCCACTCCGCACTCCCCACTCTTCTGACGATACGACTGCGCCGCCAACTGCAACAAGCTCGGTGGCAACCCCTCAACTTCGTCAGGCTTTGTCAGAATCAACTCAAACGCTTTCGTGGCGTCGAGCACATGGTTCGAGAAATCAGTGCTGAGTTGCGACAGTTCTTCCGCGATGGCGTTGAATCGCTCTCGCTGCTCACCTTCCAGTGCGATTCCTGATAACTTCGCCGACAGCAGCTTCTGATCGACGATGCGCTGACGAGTCGGCGTGAGTGTCTCTCCGGCCTGATCCTTCAGCCGCTTGACTGCTTCGTAGATCGGCCGACTTTGCGATGCTCGCAGCCCGAATCGCACGACCTCTGGCAGGACGGTCTCGTAAGCCGTGCGCAGTTCCGGCGAGTTGAGTACTCCGAACAAATGCCCAACCGGCTTCCAGGCGAAATCGAATGGGCGATCCAGTTCTTCAAGCTTTGTGAAAACGTCGTCCCATTTCGGCCGGTCCAGGCTGCTCAGAGTAGTTTCGATCTCGGTCAGTCGCTGCTGAGCCTGAGCCAGTGTGTGTTGGACGGCCGAGACGATGTGCTCCGGCTTGATTTGATCAAATCGAGGGAGTCCTTCGCTTACGAGCAGCGGGTTATCTTTCAATTCGTCAGGCAGTTCCGGCATGAGTTGATCTTTCCAAGGGGGCTCGAAGGACAATGCTCGCGGGTGGTAGTTGGCTGGTTGTGTGGCGTCAACGGCGAACGTGGCGCACGTCTGCCATGATTGGCGGCACGGCGCTAGCCGCTGGTGAATTGAGCGTCTCAGTGAGACCGGCGGCTAGCGCCGTGCCGCTCACGAGTCACAGACGATGAACTTTCCGCGAAGTCGAAACTCGCTGCTTGATCGTGCGCGGGTGCGTGGCTAGATTCGTCCGCGCTGAGCTTCGGCTCGCGACCTCTGCCATGTTCGACAGGGCTTTCGTTGGGGTTGACCCTACAAGCATGACCTCCGGGGGCAAACTGATTCCGGCCGCGTGTATATCCGCTTGCTTCGGCAACGGCTCACATTAACCGGATTAGTCGCTCCCCCTTTACGGTTCTGGGTCATTGAATCCACCACAGCCCACCGGCATTACGGCGGAGGTTTTTTGTTGCGTCGAACGTAGCTCAGTCGCTCCCGCGACTGAGATTCACGATTCGACATCCATCGCCGCAACGCGCAACATCGGCAGTCAACCCTCATTCAGAATGCGAGTCGCGGGAGCGACTCGCCTACGCTGTTGCGACCTCACCCCGCCGAGCGACTCGTTGGACATTGAGCTTTGGTTCTTGGACATTCCTTGGTCATAGAAACTTGGACCTTGGACATTCCCTATGCCCGGCCTCTTCGATCAACACGAAGCTCAGCATCTCGATGCCGCCAAACCGCTCGCCGCGCGGATGCGACCGCGAACGCTCGAAGAGTTCACCGGGCAGCAGCATTTTCTCGGCGAAGGCAAGTTGCTGCGGCGGATGTTGCAGGCCGATCGAGTCAGCTCGGTGATCTTCTACGGCCCACCCGGCACCGGCAAAACGTCGCTGGCCGAGATCATCGCCAAGCATACGAAGTCAGTCTTCGCGTCGCTGAACGCCGCGTCGGTTGGAGTCAAAGAACTGCGTGAAGTCTTGGAGGCCGCGCGGACTCGGCTGAAGACCGGCGGACAACGGACGCTGCTGTTTGTCGATGAGCTGCATCACTTCAACAAGACTCAGCAAGACGTGTTGCTGCCCGATGTCGAATCGGGTGCCGTTCGACTGATCGGAGCGACGACTTCGAATCCGTTCTTTGCGTTGGTCTCGCCGCTGGTCAGCCGCAGCCAGGTCTTCGAGTTCCGGTCGCTGTCGCGCGAGGATGTGCTCGGCCTGATGCAGCGAGCGTTGTCCGATTGCGAACGAGGCCTCGGCCAACATGCCGTCACGGTCACGGGCGAAGCGCTGTCGTTCCTCGCCGAGGTCTGCGACGGCGACGCTCGGCGAGCGCTCAACGCTTTGGAGATCGCGGTGCTGTCCGTCGTGGGGCAGGTTTCCAACGTGCCCGGCCAAGCCCACAACCAAACTGGCGAGCCGGCGGGCGTTAGCCCCCGGACGGATTCACCACGTCGTCCGGGGGCTGACGCCACCCGGCTCGCCAGAACATCTGCAGCGCTTTCCACGGTCGATCTGGAGATCGCTCAGGAATCCATCCAAAAGAAAGCCGTGCAATACGGCGACGACGAGCACTACGACGCGGCCAGCGCGTTCATCAAGAGCATTCGCGGCAGCGATCCTGACGCGGCGATTTATTGGTTGGCGCGAATGCTCGAAGCGGGGGAAGAGCCGCGGTTCATTGCTCGGCGGATCGTGATCGCGGCGTCGGAGGACATCGGCAACGCGGACCCGCAGGCACTGGTCGTCGCGATGGCGGCCGCGCACGCGACCGAATTCGTCGGGCTGCCGGAATGCCGCATCATGCTGGCTCAGGCGGTGACGTACCTCGCGACCGCTCCGAAGTCGAACGCCAGCTACCTAGCCGTCGATGCCGCGCTGGAGGACGTCCGCACCAAGCGAGTCCTGCCGGTCCCCACGCATCTTCGCGACGGTCACTATCCCGGAGCGAAACGACTCGGCCACGGCGAAGGCTATCAGTACGCTCACGACGCGCCGGAGGGCTGGGTCGATCAAGACTACCTCGGCGTCGAGCGAACGTACTACCAACCCGTCGATCGCGGCTTCGAGGCCGAGTTGAAGCGAAGAGTGGAAGAGCAGCGGGCGCGACGACAACGAGATCAATCGTAGGTCAAATATGGCAGTTGATTCGATTGCTGGTTGTCTGCTTGGGACCGCGCTCGGTGACGCGCTGGGGTTGCCATACGAAGGCTTGTCACGTCGCCGTGCATTGCGGCTGCTTGGACGACCTGATCGATTCCGGTTCAACTTTGGACGCGGGATGATTTCAGACGACACCGAACACACCTGCATGATCGCGCAAGCGTTAATCGCCTCAGGCGGAGGCGTGGAAGTCTTTCGTTCGGACTTTGCGAAACGGTTGCGACTTTGGCTGCTGGGAATGCCAGCCGGTGTCGGTCTCGCGACATTGCGAGCCACGATTCGGTTGTGGCTGGGGTATCGCCCAGACCGCAGCGGTGTCTTCTCGGCAGGTAACGGCCCAGCAATGAGGGCATCACTGTTGGGAGCGGTCGTCGATGATTTGCCGACTCTCTGTGAACTGGTCCGAGCATCGTCACTGGTCACGCACAGAGACCCTCGCGCTGAGCACGGTGCCTTGGCGATTGCATTCGCGACACGATTGGCATGTCGGCATGGCGAGGGTGCTCCGGAAGTCTTTCGTCACGAGATTAAGTCGGTGCTGGACGGCCCCAACGACGAGATTTTGAGCCACTTCAATTCCGTCTTCGCTTCGGTCGATCGTCGGGAAAGCACGCTCGTTTATTGTGACTCCATCGGACTGTCGCGTGGCGTGAGCGGATTCGTTTGCCATACGGTGCCGGTGGCAATTCATGCTTGGATGTCTCATCCAACTGACTTTCGATCCGCAGTGACATCGGTCATCGAGTGCGGTGGCGACGCTGATACGACAGCCGCGATTGTTGGCGGAATCGTCGGAGCGGCAGTCGGCAGGTCGGGCTTGCCAGACGAATGGCTACAGCGTTTTGGCGACTGGCCCCGAAATGTGAACTGGCTCGAACAACTTGCCGAACAGTTGAAGTCATCCATTTCATCAGCCACTCCGACAACGCCGATCCGTCTATCGGCACCAAGGCTTGTGCTCCGCAATGGCTGGTTTCTTGCTTTGGTTCTCACTCACGGTTTTCGTCGTCTGCTACCGCCGTACTGAGCAAGCGGGCAATCCGATTGCCAATCGCCAAACGGTGCTTCGGCAGACGGTTCTTGTCGGGTCATCGCGCGCGGAGTAGCATCGCGGTCGTTAGCGTGAATCGTGAATTGTGCTCCAAGTGAGCAAGTTCGAATCTGGAGTTCCGCCATGTCTTCTGTCGCGTTGGATGCTCCCAGCCATGTGGACGAGCCGGGATTGGCCGCAGGCTATGCCGAGGTCTTCAGCCGAGTCGCGACGAATGGGCAACCGGTCATCGTGCGCCGAGCGGGCGAAGATTTGGCCGCCGTCGTGCCTTTGCAGTATTTGGAACTCGTGCAAGACGCCGTGGCTCGACAGAAGGCCGAGCGGATTTCGGTCCACGATTTCGAGTAATGCGAATTCGCCCCGAAGGGGCAGCCATAAGCCAGCCCAAGGCAAGCGACCAACGGGAGCGCCGCCCTGGGTTCGCGAATCTGCAAATGTTTGAAGCCCTGAAAGGGCGACACTCGCTCTAATGGTTTCTTGGTGTCGCCCTTTCAGGCAACGCCGTGAACGATTTGGCGTCGAAGAAAGTGGGGTTTCAGAAACGAAGGAGAGAAAAGAAAAGCCAGATTCCTAACAGGACCAACTGAAAACGCTTCAGTCAGAAAGGAATCTGGCTCATGGATCGAAGGCAGA
>SXKJ01000493.1 GCA_005778115.1 Planctomyces sp.
CCGCCGCGCCGCACTGAGCCTTCTGAAAAACAACCACTCCCAAAAACTCGGTGTCAAAAACAAACGCCTCAACGCCGCCTGGGACGACAACTACCTCCTGCAAGTCCTATTCAATTCGTGACTTCATGTGCGTTCGCCCTGGGTGTCCCCCATATTGCCGTGGATGGCAATGGTTCGCCGGTTGCAATGGGAAAGATCAACTGGCTTAGCCCCCAACCGTCGTGGCCCACTCCTGAAAAGCGCCCGTTGGGCAGCGAAACAAGCCTTGAGTGTTGCCAGAACGTTTCAGACCGACTTGCCGCACGCGCTTCGGGAGTGTGGCTTAACCGCTGCGCATCATGGACACGCTAGTCTGTCTCGCAAGTACCTCGACGAAAGCCTTACCGTTTCGGATCGCCAAGGAGCACGCTTCGAGCATGCGCAATAGTTGCTCGCCCGTGGTCAGGTTGGTCAGCAGCACGGTTGGCCAGAAGCACAACAAGACCTGACGACTGCTCGGCAAGCACTATGTTCGCTCGGTGCCGACTTCGCCCTGGATGATGCCGCGGATTTCAATTAACGATTCGCAACGGCAACCGCCCCTCGTGCGAAGTCAGCGGATTGCGTGCGTTGGGCGATGACGCTGCGGGCGATTTCGTACATCGTGGCGGTGATCAGCTCGCGATTGCGATCTAAGAACCAATGGTCGCCATCGACTTCGATCAATTCAAACCCCGCGTGCGTATAGGCGGACCACTCTCGGATTCGATCCGTATAAACCATGTCGTCTTGCCGGGCAGCGAAGGCCGTCATCGGGCAATCGAAAGGTGCGGATTCTCGGAATGAATAAGTCTGGAGCAACGGCATATCGCGCCGCATGCCCGGCAGGATCATCTTGAAGAATTCCGCATCGTCCACATAGCGTGACTGCGACAGGAGGTACTCGGCACTGTTCTCCGGAACCATGGCCTTCAGCATGATCTCGCGTTTTTGCCATTTGGGAGCCTCGTGAGGTGCCTCAGTACCAGTCACCATGAAGTGAACCGGCACGCATCCATGCAACTCGCGAATGACTTCCCAGGCCACGATGCCGCCGAAGCTATGGCCCCAGATGACAACGGGGCGATCGAAGAGCGGTCGCAAGTTCGGCACAATCTGATCGACCAATTCCGTGACGCTCTGCGCGACCGGCTCGGCCAGCCGTTCCTCGCGTCCCGGAGTTTGGACGGCAAGGATGTCGTAGTCTTCGGGAGGATTGAGCAGGAATCTCGTGAACAGCGACGCGCCCACTCCCATCGAATGAAAACAGATCAATCGCACGGGAGCGTTGGAGTCGCCCGATCCGCGAATCAGCCACGGGTTCAAAACCTGCACGCCTTCCAAGTCCGCCAGAGTGAACGATGCCGAACTCTGTCCGGCTTGCTTTGCTCCGTCGTCGTCGGTGCCACTGCTTTCCAACTAGGCCAGCAGGTCCGTGGCCAGGGTCGTGATGCTCGGTCCCTTGAGCAGCTTGATGAGCGGCAACGTGATATCGAGTAAGCGGCCGATCCAAATCTGCAAGTCGGTCAGCATCAGCGAATCCAGACCGAGCTTGTCGATGGACACAGACACGTCGAGCTTGTCAGGGGCAGCGTCCAGGATCAGAGTCAGTTTACCCTTCAATTCATTCTCAAGCAGTTCGCGCTGCTGGTCAGGCTCCAACTCGGCAAGCGTGGCGACCAAATTGGAACTCTTGGGTCGAGCGCCGCGGGCGAGGGCCGCGTCGCTCATCAAGTCCACGAACCGCGCATCCCGCGTCAGATGCGGATAGGCGGAGCGGAACCGAGCCCAGTCAAATCGCGCGGTCATCCGCTGAGCGGGTTGCTGAATGAGAGCGGCTTCCAATTTGGGCAGTATGTCGGACAGCGGCATCACGAGGAGGCCGTGAGTTTCCAGCAGTCTCACGATTTTTTGTACGTCCTGATCGGAGTTGGACATTCTCGCGTACTGACCCAAAACGCCAAGGTTGACCGACATCGCAGGCAGCCCTTGTTGCCGGCGGTATTCGGCGAGTGAATCCTGAAAGAAATTGGCCGCGACATAATTCAACTGCCCGACCAGACCAAACACCGACGAAATCGACGAGAGCATGACGAAGAAGTCCAAGTCAGCTCCGGCCGCAATCGTCGCCTCGTGCAGATTCCATGCGCCTTGAGCCTTCGGGTTGAACACGCGCTGAAACCGGTCCATATCCATGGTGGGGATCGAGGCGTCATCGAGCACGGCGGCGCCGTGAATCACTCCGGCCAGTGGCGGCAACTCGCGCTGAATCCGTTCCATGAGTTGCCGAACCGCACTCGCTTCAGTGACATCCGCGCGAAGCACCACGATCTCCGCACCTAGATCCTTCATGGCGTTGATGCCCGCACGATCTTCGATGCTTTTGGGACCGCTGCGGCTGAGCAGCACCAAATGCCGCGCGCCCCGTTGGGCCATCCAGCTCGCGATTTCCAGCCCGAAACCGCTGGCACCGCCAGAAACCAAATAAGTCCGATCGGAGCGAAACGTGAGCGTGCGCGGCGGCAACGTTCGCACTTTCTCGTCCCGCATGTTCATCACGATCTTGCCCCGATGCGCTGCCCGGCTCATGAATCTCAAGGCATCGGTCAGTTTGGAAATGGGGAACTCCGTAATGGCTGGCGGTTGCAGCTCGCCGCGTTCGAACAACGAGACCACTTCGGTGAGCACTTGCTGATGCAGTTCGGGTTTCTGAACGGCGAGCCGGTCGATGTCGACGACGAAGTAGGAGATGTTTTCACCCAGACGCTGTAGACCGAGCTTGTTGTTGCGATAGATGTCGAACTTGCCGAGTTCGATGAAACGGCCAAAGGGGGCGAGGCACTTCAGACTCTGTGTGATGAATCGTCCCGTCAGCGAATTGAGCACGATGTCCACGCCGCGTCCGCCGGTGACTTCCATCACGTCGTTGTAAAAGTCCAATGACCGCGAGTCGAACACATGCTCGACGCCAAGGCTTCTGACGTAGTCGCGTTTCTCTTTGGTCCCCGCCGTTGCGATCACCTTGGCTCCGGCGCGTTTTGCCAACTGAATCGCCGCATCGCCCACACCACCGGCCGCCGAATGAATCAGTACCGTTTCTCCGCGTTCCATGCGTGCGAGATAACACAACGAATACCAGGCCGTGAGATAGATGACCGGAACGGTTGCCGCCTGCTGTGGCGTCAGTCGTTCGGGTCGGCGCGCGACACAATGCGTGGGTGCGGTGACGCGGCCACTGAAGCCATCGGCGACTCGGGCAATCACTTCGTCACCGGTTGCGAGATGCAGAACCTTTGCCCCCGTGCGGAGTACGCGGCCGGCGACCTCTACTCCGAGACGGTGCCCGGCCAAGCCGCCGGCAACGGCGTTGTCGGGCAATAACCCCAGCGCGTTCACGACGTCCTTGAAGTTCAAGGCCGCGGCGCTCACCGCGATTTCCAGCTCGTTGTCTCCCAGATTGCTGGGTGGAAGTCGGCGAAAGACAACTTGATCAAGCGCTCCCGCACCGCTTGTCTCGGCCCGGTACGAACCGCCAACTCCTGCTTCATCGGTGATCGCCGCTGACTCGGCCGATTCTCGATCCACGGCAAACAGTTTTCGGACAAAACGCTGCTCACCCCGAAACGCGATTTCCGATTCATCCTGGTCGCGGCGACTGTGCAGCAGATCGACCACGAGTTCATCAACTTCGCGCAGCGAGATTTGCGGGTTCAGATCAATCACCGTCAGCGGCACGTTCGGGCATTCGTTGGTGATGACCCGTGCCATGCCATGCAGAATAGCTTGCCCCAGATCAAGCTGTCGGTCTGCATCCACTCCCGCCGCACCGTTGGTGACGAGGCACAGTCGCGGAACTCCCTCGTGTCTGTGCAACATCTGAGCGAGCTGCAAGAGCAATGGAACCGAGGGGCAATTGGCGAGCCCCTGCCAGCCAGCGTTGTCTTGCGACAGCCCGGCCGCGAACACGATCAGCGTGCGCCGATCCAGCGGAATGTCAGCCAACAGTTCGTCATACGAGTCGTCTCGATTGACCGGAATGACTCGCGGTTGAACTCCATCCGCTTCCAATCGGGTGGCCAGTTCGGCGACGAGGTTTTTCTCATTCGGCCCTTGTCGATCGGAAACGATCAGCACGGCCGTGGTGAAGTCGAAGTTGCGTCCGTGAGTGGCTGGTTCACGCAAGGCCGGCATCCAACGGTACTCACAACAGCCCTCATACAGGCTGTCTGTCTGACGGGAGCCCGCCCCCACCAGACGTTTGCAGACCATGCCCAGCACTTCGGCGACGAGTTGGCCGGTCTCGTCAAAGATCAACATGTCCCAACAGAGGAGCTGTTCGTCATTCCGCGTCACACATCGGTGAGCCCAGACAGTTTGCGTGGGCTGGCGATAAAACCGCACGCGAGCGATCCGATGGGGCAAGTAGACGCGATTGGGATCGCCGTGGCGATGGATATCGGCGAACACGGCATGAAGACAGGAATCGAGGAGTGCCGGGTGAATGGTATTTCGCCGCGACTCATGCAGAAGTTCGTCGGAGAGCCGCACCTTGGCCAGCAATTCATGGTCTCGATGCCGCAGTTCTTGAATGCAGCGGAACTTTTCACCGTAGTCCAAGCCGCTTTGGCGAATCGTCTCATAGAACGACTCGACGGACATCTCCTCGACCTCACGAAAGCTTTGCTGAAGATCATCCAACGAGACCGTCGATGGCTCGAACCGATCGTGCGACGTGTTGATGCGGCCGGATGAGTGGGTTGTCCAAGGCGATTCTCCCGACTCTTCGTCCGGACGACTGCAAATGCGGTAGTCCCCTTCTCCGGAAACGATTTCCAATCGCGTCTTCAATGGATGGCGGCTGTTGCTTGGGAGAATCAGCGGGGAATCGAACTGCAGGTTCTCCAAGAAGAACGGCTCGCGACGAAACTGTTCGCTGGCAACGGCCCAAGCCAGTTCCAGATGCCCGGTCGCTGGAAAGACGACCTCACCATCCACTTGATGATCGCGGAGGTACGGGAACTTCTGCACGTCGAGCGTCGCCTCCCAAACCGCCAACCCCACTTCCGTGACCAGTTGCGTCGGGCGTTTCAGGAAGGGGTGCTCGAAGCGTCCGATGCGCGCTTCCGCAGCCGCCGACGATTCGAACCAGTGTCGAGTGTGCTGCCAGGGATACTTCGGCAATCGGACATAGCGACGATCGGGGCCGAACATCAGCGCGGTGTTCGGTTCCAGCCCGCGCGCCGCGAGTCGCGCCAGACTCTGAAGGAACACCACCGCCTCCGGTTCCTTGCGCGTCATCGACGGCGCGATCACCGCATCGGCACCCCGCTTCTGAATCAGTGCCTCGGCCCCGCTGATTAACACCGGATGCGGGCCAATCTCCACGAACGTGTCGAAGCCCTCGGAGATCATGGAATTCAAAGCGTCCGTAAACAACACCGGCTGTCGCGCGTTCTGAAACCAATAGTCCGCATTCAGATGCTTGCCGTCCGCTCGTTTGCCAGTGACGGTGGAATACAACTGCGTGGTTGTTTTCACCCCTTTGACTTGAGCTAGTGACTTCAGCATGATCGCTTTGATCGGTTCCATGTGATGGCTGTGATACGCCACCTGAACCTTCACCGGCCGATGGAAAACGCCGCGAGTCTCCAGCATCTGCGCTATCAGTTGCAGCGGTTCCGAGTCACCCGAC
>SXKJ01000494.1 GCA_005778115.1 Planctomyces sp.
AGCCGCAGGGGCAAGGATTCATCGCCGCGACTAGCATCAGGTTCGCCGGAAAAGTGACGCTGCCCATCGCTCGCGAGATCGTCACGTTGTTTTCTTCCAGCGGCTGCCGCATCACTTCCAGCGTTCGTCGATTGAACTCCGGCAGTTCGTCGAGAAACAAAACTCCGTGATGCGCGAGACTGATCTCGCCCGGTGCTGGCGTGCTGCCGCCGCCGACCAGACCCGCTTCACTGATTGTGTGATGCGGCGAACGAAACGGGCGTTGCAGAATCAGTGATTGTCCCGGTTCCAAGCGTCCGACCGCCGACCAGATGCGCGTCGTCTCCAAACTTTCTTCCGGGCTGAGCCGCGGCAGGATCGTGACGAGTCTGCGGGCCAGCAGCGTCTTGCCGGTCCCCGGCGAGCCAATCATTAGCAGATGGTGCGTGCCGGCGGCGGCAACGGTGACCGCGCGCTTCGCCGACTCTTGCCCCTTCACGTCCGAGTAATCGACGTCGTACTTCCCGAACGCCGCGACCGCTTGATCCCAACTGAATTCCGCCGGCTCGATCTCCAAGTCGCCGCAGAGAAACCCCACCGCCTCGGTGAGCGAACCAACGGGGATGATCTGCACGCCCTTGACGACCGACGCTTCCGGCACGTTTTCGATCGGCACCAGCAAGCCCCGCTTGCCTTGTTCGCGCGCGGCGATGGCCATCGACAACGCTCCGCGCACCGGTCGCAACTTGCCGTCGAGCGCCAGTTCACCCACCGCCGCATATTCATGCAGCCGATCTCGCGCGAGTTGCCCGCACGCGACGATGATTCCCAGCGCAATCGGCAAATCGAAAGACGCACCGTCCTTCGGAAGTTCCGCCGGAGACAGATTGATGACGACTCGATCAATCGGCCGCGAGTAGCCGCAGTTGACGAGTGCCCGTTCGACGCGATGGGTGCTTTCCTTGACCGCCGTTTCGGCCATGCCAACCAACACGACCCGCGGCAGCGAAGCGGGGGAAATATCGACCTCCACTTCGACCGGCTTGGCATCGATTCCCAGCAACGAATACGAAAACAGTTTCGCCAGCATGAGCCGCTCTCCGTCGCGGCTGAGTTCACCGAAGCCGCACGGTTGAGCAGTCTACCGCCGCCATTTCTCGTTCGCACGATACTCCAGCAATTCAACTTGCTCACATTGCCGAAGTGACCCCATGAGATTCACGGGGCCGCGCGCTTCACGAGTCTCTCGGCGGATTGGCGGAGGCCGACCACGAGGGTGCGGTCGGCGGCGATGGCTTGCAGGTGGGACTGGACGAAGTCGAGTTGAGCGGGTTGGGTCAGTCGCGTGAGTTGTTGAATGGTTTCGTACTTGTCGCCGGGGTTTGGAGTGTTGAGCGCTTCCAGAATGACGTCGCGGCCGCTGGTGTCGTTGAGTTGAATCAGGCTGACGGCGGCGGCCGCGCGGACTCCGACGGCAGAGTCTTTGAGCAAGCTTTTCAAGAGAGCGAGACTCTTGGTTCGATCGTCTCCTTGGCCAGCGGCCAGTTGCTTGGCGGCTTCATTGCGTGTCTCCGGGGCATTCGCGGCGGCTAAAACGCGGTAAAACTCTTGTGACCGCTCCGGGCCGATCTGCGCGACGGCCAGCAGGATGTGTTCTGGTTCCAGCAATTCTTCGTGTCGGCGTGGATCGACCTGCTTCGCGGACGTCGCAGCTTTCAGTTCGTTCCACTCGGCGCTGAGGGATTCGAGGTTGCCAATCCGCAAGTACTGCGATCCCACGAAGGCCGCTTGTTGCGAGGCTCGATAGCCGGCCTGCGACCGTTGCAACTGATCCGATTTCGCTTCGGCGTACAGCTTGGCCAGCACCGGCAGAGCCTCGGGGGATTTGAGTTCTCCGAGCGCCCAGACGATGGAAGCATGCGAGAGGCCGCTTTCCAGATCGACGGCTTTCAGCAGCGGCTTCACGGAGGACGCATCACCGATGGCGCCGCAGGCGCGCGCGGCGTTCGAGCGGATGATTCGGTCGTCGCTGGTCAGCGCGGTGTGCAACTGCGGTAGGATCGCTTTGCCGGCGGCCTTGAAAACATCGCGAGCGAGGTCGCGTTGATCTCGCCGATGGTCTTCGGAATCGTGAGCTTTGAGCAGCATCGCAACCGACGCCGAGTCGCGACGCACCGCCGCGCCGAGTGCGGGAAAGTAGTCCTTCTCTTCGTCGCGGTCGCGTTGCGGGAACTTCAGCAGCAAGCGAAAGACGTCCGGCGTCGCGAGCGGAGCGATCGCTTTGAGCAGCCGTTCGCGATCCGCCAGAACACCGATCGACGACTTCGCTCCGAACGGATAGTTGCCAAGCCGATAATCCGCCTCGAACGCTTCGACCAGGTGACTTTCAGCGGGGAGAGTTCCGCGGCGGAGCAGATCAATCGTGGTGACGACTCGAATGTGACGGTCGCTGTCTTCCAGTCGGGCCTTGAGCAGCGGGACCACCTGTGCATCGTCGCCAAACTGCGTCATGAAATAGAGCGCGGTGGCTCGCAGACGCAAGTTGGTGCTCGTCAATTGGCCGGCGATCAGCGGCAAAAAGGGGGCGGGATACGGCCGCTTGAGACTCAAGACGGAGGCGACCGCGTTGGCTCGATAGAACGGGTTGTCGTCACGCAGCGCCTCGTCCAATTCTTCCGGCGATTTGATCTTCACCGGCCGTTGTTCGGCGTCGGCTAACTGCCGCACCGTCGGTGTCTCGACCAGTTTGGCTCCGAACGCCTCGAACAGCAGCTCGGCGACATCGCGGTCGAGGATCACCAAGCCGCGCGTGCCACACACGAAGGTTTGCTGATCGTGTTTCACGAACATGAACTGAAAGCCTCCCAGGAACGGCAGCGGCTTCGGAGGCGCGGCTTGTCGCTGCGACGGTTCGGCTTCCTTTTGTTGCATCAGCTTAGGTTCGCCGACCGCGCCGACCTGGTGCATTTGCGGATCGAACGTCGTGGGGCCGAACTGCCGATATCGCAGCTCGCCCGATGCGTTGTAGCGCAGGTAATTCACGCCGAAGCTCAGCCGCAGTTGCTGGCCAACGACCTGCACCCCTTCGAGTTTGTCGGTCGGCAGGCCGTCTTCGTGGTTGACACTGGTGAAAACCGACGTCGTCGGATCGAAGACCGCCAGCCCGCCGCCGCCCCAAGCGGTGGCGAAGTACGTCTTGCCGAGCAATTCGGCCGCGTCGGTCACGCGATTCGCGCACAGCCCGCTTTCGCGCGTGAAGACGTCTCGAACCTGCGCGCCGCGATCCAGTCGGGCGACACCCAGCGAGGTACACAGCCAGCTTCCACCTTGAGTCCACAGCACCCCGCGCACCTGATCGCCGCGAATCGAATCGGACGCCGGCGTTGACGACACACGCACGGGTTGCCCAGCGGGTCTCATGAAGAACACACCGCCATCGCGGTCGTGAACTTCGTGCTGCATCACGGCCCGCGAATCGGAAACATCCTCGTGTGGATACTCAAAGCGCGTGCGACCCTGACGCGATCCCAGCACGCGCGTGCCGTCCGCCAGCGTCAGCATTCGCCACTCTCCGGGTTCCGGTCGGTCGAACGTGTCGGAGAACTCCGCCAGGCGGTCGCTGATCTCGACGGCACCGCGCAGCGATTCGGCGATGCTGCGACCAGCTCCGCGTTGTCGAATCCGCTCGCCCAACTGCTCGATGACCGAGCGGATCGGCTTCAGTGAGCCGGCGGTTTCGTCGAACCCGTACCCCGGCCATTCGGTGCCGAACACGAGTTGCTCGCGATGCCGGCCGAAGAAATGCAGCGGGCTGTTGATGAGTTGCTCCTCTTTCTTCGCCGCCAGCGGGATCACTTGGAACCCCAGCGTTTGTCGGTCGATGAGGCATAGGCGATGTCGCAGTTGGTCATCGACCCAGACATCGCCAAAGACGCGGCCGTCGATGACGCCGACCAACCGCACTGGCTCGCGCGAGTCTGCGGGATCAGGAGCCGTCCACTCGTCGGTCTCGCGATCCTAGCGTCGCAGGCCAACGTGCGGGCTGTTCGCCCAGACGTAGCGGCCATCGAAGACGAAACGATCGAAGCCGGCCCAATGGTCGATCTTCAATTCGTCGAACGAGAAGGCCCGCAGCTCCAGCGTCCGCGTGTCTAGACGCTGAATGTTGCGATGCAGCCCAATCCACAACTCGTGACCGCTGGCCGCGAGCGCATAGACCGCGTTGTCGAACCAATAATCCGCCGGACCGGGAAATCTGCGGCCATGCCGGCGGTCGAGCGGCACGTCATCGTGCATCCATTGATGCGCCACGGACCAATCCTTCGTGGCGATTCGGAACAACCCTTTCGGTGTTCCCGCCCAAAGGTTCCCGTCGATCGCGGCCAGTGTCTGCGCCGCCTCGCCCAGAGAGATGCGCGTGACCGGCTTGCCCGCGAGGTCGTACACCGCGACGCCCCAGGGATGTCCCGCAAAGACGTAGAAATCGTCGTTTGCTAGCGCGAGCACGTTCTCGTTCGACGCGATCAACCGTACTCCCGTCGGCAGGTTCGCCCAGCCAAACGGAGCGGGCGGTTCGGATTTTCTCTCGTCCATGCGCCGCTCAAGCTGCGCGCGAGCCGTCGGCCATCGCGTTTTCTCCAAGGCCGTTTTGAGCGTCGCCAATTTCTCGTCCGTGTCAGCCCGCTGAACCGCCAGCGCGAGCGCCGCGTTCGCCGACTCCGGCAGCCCATTTTCGTTGCGGTAGCTGTATTCGACTGCGTTGACCGCCCCGAAGGGCTTCTCCTCGCGAGCGATCCGCAGGCCGAGCGCGTGCAGCTTGTCGAATCGCCCCGCTCGTTCGTAGAGCCGCATTAATCGGTAGCCCAACTCGAACGGGTCGCGAAACTGCGTCCTCGTCCGCACCGCCCCCTTGCCGCGCGGGAATGCCCAATTCGGATCTGCGTCCAAGAGCAGTTCCAATCGCTCGGTCAATTGCGGGCCATCGGTCACGTTCTCCAGATCGAACAGCTCCAACTGCGACGTCGCATCCTTGGGGTTCGCCGCGACCAGCGACGTGAGCAACTGCCGCAACTGATCCTGACCCGCCGCGCGAAAGCGTTCCTTCCAACGCGCGAGGTCGTATTTCTGCTCAGCCTTCGCCAGCGACTCGGCCGCCGCTTGCCAGTCACCCAACAGCCACTGCAAGCTGGCGCGCGTGTTGTGATCTTTCGTGACCGTGAGTTGCTCCTTCGCCCACGCGAGGAACTGGTCCGACTTTTCGACCGCGCGATGCTTGCGCTGCAACTCTTCCAACGTCTCGAAGCGTCCGCCCGGCGATTCGGCGAACTGCCGCCGAGACATCGCCAATGCCTTTTCGGTGTCGCCCAACGCCGAGTACAGCCGCTCCAGTGTCGGCAGCACGCCGGCACGCAGATCCCGTTTGGCATCCGGCGAGCCTGACCAGAACCTCGACATCGCCAAGCCCGCCTGACTCAGCGACCGATCGCCGCTGGCGTCCGGCTCCGTTTCCAGAGGATCGGACAGATTCCAAGTGGCTGGGTTCGTGTCGTCGCGATCCAACAGTGCCAGCACCGTTTCAAATTCCGTCGCAGCCTCGCGGACTTTTTGAGACGCCTCGAACACGCGAGCACGACGATACGCGACCGTCAGCGCATCGAATTTCGCGGCGGCGGTGTAGTCCAACTCAAGCTGCCTCGCTCCGTCCGGGTCGCCCTGCTGCAAGCGAACCTGAGCCAACTCGCGCCGCAGCCGATTGTCCCCTGTCTCGATTTGCTTCGTGAGTGCGTTGATCAACTCCGCTTCCCGGCCCGCGTTCTTGAACACACCAAACGCGAGCCGGAGGAAACTCGTTCGCGAGACACCGATCCCGCTGCCACGATAAGCGTGATCGATCGGGCGTAGGGCGGGCACTCCTGCCCGTCCTGGCTCTTCGTTGTCCGCCAAGGGACGGGCAAGAGTGCCCATCCTCCGAGGCGAGTCATTCGGATTACGATCCATGTCGATCAGCAGCGCCGCTTCGATCAACACCGCTCGCGCCTGATCCGTGTCCTCACGGCGTTGCAGGAAGAAGGCAAAGTCGAGCGCAAATTGCAGGCCCGCTCCCTTGAATCCGGCCGGCGTGACCAGCCGACGCTCGAACGCGGTCGGTTGCCCTTGTTTGTCGTACATCGTCGGTACGCGTACGACGAATGGCTGCGTCGCCTCGCGATGAAGCTGCCACACGCGAGCGAACTCGCGCCGGGCATCGTCCCAGGCTTCGAGTGCGATGAACCGTCTCAGCAACCAGTTATCCCGATGGCTACCCGGCCCCATCGCGAACGGCAGGGACGAGGACCAACCGCGAGACTCACCGGCCGGCGGTTCGACGAAGTATTGGTCGCGCGGGAGCAGTCCTTGCTCCCAGCCTCTTCCGTCCTTGTCCGCGATCCTCGTGGCCACGTCACGAAACGCGGCGAGTGCCTTCTCTTTGTCTCGCGTTGCGAGCAACAACTCCGCTTCGATCAATCGCCGCCGTGCTGCGGGGATTGCCGCGCCGCGATCGGCCAGTAACTTCAAGAACTCCCTCGCTTGCGGCCGAGCCAGAGTTGCCGCTGCGAATTCACCCCCGGGTTCCGCGAGGTATTTCAGAAACGCATCGTGATCCTGCCCGGCCTCTTCAAGTTTTCGCGCTTCCTCGAAGACCTCTGGCCGGCCAAATGTCTGCCCCGACGCGAGCGGCACGCCCAAAATCAAACTCAGCCCAGTGGCCAATGTCCTGACGACATTTCCGACGCAACGCTTGCCGCTCCCGAGGCTGATCGCAGACATGGCTGAGGCTCCTTGTCAAAAATTTGCCGCAGATTCGTTTTGCCCTCGCACGGAGTTTAGACAAAATCTTCGGTGGAAAACTCCCGCGAACTCGGAAAGTTCGATAAACCTCTCGCCATTCCCCTGTGCCCCAAACGCGAAGGAGCGCCACGATGAACCGCACGAGAGTTGTTGAAGCCTTGAAGACCGGTCAAGCCGGACAAATCGTGGACGTGCGCGGCTGGGTCCGCACGCGGCGAGATTCCAAGCAAGCGTTTTCGTTCGTCGAACTCAACGACGGCAGTTGCCTGGCCAACTTGCAGATCGTGATTGACGCCGCTGTGCCGGGCTATGCGGACGCGATTAAGCATGTCACGACCGGAGCCAGCATCGCCATCGAAGGGGAGATCAAAGACTCGCCGGCGAAAGGGCAGCGGATCGAGGTTCACGCCAAGTCGCTGCGAGTGCTCGGCGAGGCCGATCCGCTCAAGTACCCGCTGCAAAAGAAGGGACACTCGATGGAGTTCCTGCGTGAGATCGCGCATCTGCGGCCACGCACGAACACCTTTGGAGCGGTCACGCGCGTTCGTAACGCGGCCTCGGCGGCCATTCATCGATTCTTTCAGTCGCGCGGGTTCGTCTACATCCAATCGCCGGTCATCACGACCAGCGATTGCGAAGGGGCCGGGCAGATGTTTCAGGTCACGACACTCGACCTGCATAAGTTGGCCGCGTCGGGCAAGCCGGTGAACTTTGAACTCGACTTCTTTGCCAAGCCGGCTTCGCTGACGGTCAGCGGACAGCTCGAAGCGGAGATCTTCGCGACCTCGGTCGGCGACTGTTACACGTTCGGCCCGACGTTCCGAGCCGAGAACTCCAACACGACCCGGCATCTCGCCGAGTTCTGGATGGTTGAGCCGGAGATGCCCTTCTACGAACTGACCGACAACATGCAGCTCGCCGAGTCATTCATCAAATCGGTGATCGATGACGTCCTGACGAACTGCGAAGCGGACATGGCGTTCTTCAACGAACGGATCGATGAGAAGCATGAGTTGCTCGCCACGTTGCAGAACATCCTCGCTCACGAGTTCATCCGCCTGCCGTACACCGAAGCAGTCGAGTTGCTGCGAGACTCCGGCCAGAAGTTCGAGTACCAAGTCGAATGGGGCAGCGACCTGCAATCCGAGCACGAACGCTTCCTGACCGAACAGCACTTCAAGCAACCGGTGATCCTGTTCGACTATCCGCGCACGCTGAAGCCCTTCTACATGCGCTGCAACGACGACGGAAAAACGGTGCGGGCGATGGACGTACTTGTCCCGCGTGTCGGCGAAATCATCGGCGGCAGCCAGCGTGAAGAGC
>SXKJ01000495.1 GCA_005778115.1 Planctomyces sp.
GGCGATGACGTCAGCCGCAGCCGCACAGGTCATGCGGGTCGCGCTCTGAACGGCATTCGACTCGCAACCCTCAACCTCGTCCGCAGACTCGCACAAAACGTCGGTGCTCTCTGCCGCGAACATGCCCTCAAACCCAACCTCGTGATGAGTAGGCTACGCATCTTCAAAAACTAGCCTGCCGTGAGCCGAACCTTGCTGGTTCTGGGTTTCTGCAATTGTTCTGAAAGTCCAGAATATCTCCGCTTTGTCGTTGATTTTTAGTTTTTCGCGAGGGAATAATTCACAACCTCTTGAAAACCGACTAAATGAAGTGTGCATGGCTCGCAATTAGGTTGTACGCTTTTCGTCCGCGAGCGTGAGCAGCTTCATCGGGTCTTAAGTTTTCTGGATGTTGATAAGTCATCTTTCCGATACACGAGGACCAGTCCACAGCCTGCCGGCAAACGGCGTTCGTTTCCGGTTTCTTTGGAAGAGGAGGGCAGATTCAGGGTTGTTTTTTGTTTTTCTTGTTCCCAGTTCAGTGTCTTGTCTTGTTTCCAGTCCATTTTTCATTTTCAAGGAGTCGAGGATCATGAAGAGACGTGGTTTTACTTTGATCGAGTTGTTGGTCGTGATCGCGATCATCGCGGTCTTGATCGCCCTTTTGCTGCCGGCCGTTCAGCAGGCTCGCGAAGCCGCTCGTCGGTCGCAATGCAAGAACAATCTGAAACAGTGGGGGTTGGGGCTGCACAACTACCACG
Organism: Planctomyces sp.; assembly: GCA_005778115.1. Lineage (GTDB taxonomy): Bacteria > Planctomycetota > Planctomycetia > Planctomycetales > Planctomycetaceae > SXKJ01. Next base: position 741 of record SXKJ01000495.1, read on the forward strand.
ATGTGTTCAACAACTTCTGCCCCATGTCGGGTGGTACCGGCTCGTCTGCAACTAATGAGGGTCTGCTGAGCGGAGTTGTGATGATGCTCCCGCAACTCGAACAGAGTCCGTTATGGGATCTCATCTCGACGGCCGCAGGGCAAGGTGGAAATCCCTGTGATGGCTCGTCGCCGTTGGCTGGTGGTGCACTGTTTGGAGCTCCTGGGGGGATTGAGTTGTTTGAATGCCCGTCCTCAACCAAGTCGCCGAACATTCCGATTCAACGAAGCTATGCTTTCAACGTCGGAGATCGAATGGGAACTTCGACGACGCATAGCCTTTGGGCCCCGCAAGCTAACGCTGCACCGGTCCCAACCGGGCAAACGACGACAATGATCGTTCTTGGGGGTGACAGCAACCGCGGTCCGTTTACACTCCATCGAACGATGAAGATTCGAGATATTCTCGACGGCACGAGCAACACGATTTTGATGGCCGAGAGGGATCTTGGAAACCCGTCGAACAACAGAGACATTCTCGGTCGTGTGATTGTGGTTGCTACTCCAACCAGCCCGTCCGCCTGTAACGGTGCGAATGTTGCTAGTGGGTTCTATGTATCAACAACGACTGCTGGACCTCTTCCGTTGATGAGTGAGCGGTGGGCGTGTGGACTTCCGTATTTTAGCGCCGTTACGATTGCCGCGCCGCCGAACAGTGGATCTTGTGTGGGGGCGGCTCTTGCCACTTTGACTCCTTCCGCTCCACTCACTGAGCAGAACGGTTTTTATACGCCGAGTAGTCGACACACCGGTGGAGTCCACGCGCTCATGGGCGATGGAACCGTTAGGTTTATCAATGAGACGATCAATAGTGTGTCGGCTTGTTCTCTCGCCCCATCGTCAGCAACAAGCACTGGTCTAGGCCAAACTTCCACAAACTCAGGCAGTTTCTGTAATGGGCAAAGTCCGTTCGGAATTTGGGGTGCTTTGGGAACGATGGCAACTGGAGAAACAGTCAACGACTTCTAACGGTCAGCGTTGACTTAGAATCTAGTAATTGATGACCCCTCGAAACGTCTTGTTTCGAGGGGTTTTTTATGTCTGCTCCTTGAAGTGTTGGTGATTAGAGATTGACACTTCTCTCTGATTCCGACTGTGGCGATCGGGGAAGTCGATGCCAAGAAATTCGGGTTGAATGCACGAGCACTAAAGTTGCGTCACTCAATCGTCAGGTCAACGGCTTGGGGCAATGGATTGATACCGCTCCCTCTGCCCCGACGGGCAACACGGTAAAGGATTTTTTCAATCCAGAAAACGCGACAAGCAAGAAGTAGCCGAAGTCGTGAGACTTCGGAAGTTGCGTGTGCAAGTTCCGAATTCTCGAGAAATCGGCTTAAAAAAACGTTAACGGCGCTCACTAAACGGGCCGTGACTCGAATTCAGGACTCGGTTGAAGCCCCGTTGAGACTGTAAATCGACTTGTCTGACAACTCCACGCCGTTAACTTGGGCTTTCGAGTGACACACCTTCAGTGCTGAAACAGGTCAGTCGGCATCGGCAAGACGTGTCTAGCAATTGAAGTGATTTCACATCCTCAATCGATGAAGCGACTGCTTGATGCTTTCGCCGAATTCAATGCCAAATCCTCGGCAAGTAAGACGACGGCGAATGGAAATGGGAATGAGCGAGAAAGGTCTAACGTCGAACTCATTTAATTAGGTCTGAAAATTATGCCCCCACGCCTCTCCATAGTGCTCGCCAGTTTGTTGGGATTCCACTCGATCGGGTGCGAAAAAGTTCCAACGTTTCAAGAACTCACTGGACAGGATGCCAACAAGAACTCCGTCCCGGTGGTGAACTCTGCGACACCCACAGTGACGCCGGAGAAAGCTGCTTTGGAAGTCGTGCCAGTGTCGCCACCCAATATTGAGGATCCAGCAGCCATCATTGCCGCGCTTTCAACGAAGTCTGGCAAGCAGACGGATCAAGAGATTGCCAGCGCGTCTAAAGTCACAAGTGTCATTGCAGGACTCAAATCGCTTAACGTTTCTCAGAGTAGTGTGACTGACGAAGGAGTTCGGCTGTTCGGCCAATTCAGCGCAGTGATGCAAGTTGACTTATCAGGTTTGCAAATCGACGGTGCAGGGATTGAAGGACTACAACCGCTGGCCAATCTCAGAGAACTGGCGATGGTTTCTGTGAAATTGGGATCGTCGACTGGTTGGGGGCATCTTGGGAAACTGTCGCAAGTCGAGACGCTGAATCTGACCAGTTCGAATATCACGGATGCCGATGTTTCGGCCCTGGTCACGATGACTGGGCTGAAAGAACTCAACATCAGTTACACTTCATTGACTGATGCCGCGTTGGTTCATTTGGCGAAACTGGAGAACCTTGAGACTTTGCGGATGGAGGGCACTGTGAAGATGAATGGAGTTGGTCTCAAGAGTTTTGTTGAGAAGAAACCGATGTCCGGTTTGCGGTGCCTCTACGCGTCATTCACTCCACTGAGTCGAGAGGGGCTGAGCAGCGTCAAGAAGATTGGAAGTCTTGAAGTTTTTGAAAACAACGCCGTGCAGTTAACCGATCAGCTTATCTCCGAACTTAAAGGGGCCACGAATCTCAAGACATTGGCGGTCAGCCAAAACAAATTAACAACTGCGTCTGGGCTGACGTTCCGTACGATGCGGAATCTTGAAAACCTCGACTTGTCCCAGAATATCACGGTGAATACGCCGGTTCTTGCATCGCTTGCACCGCTAACGGATCTAAACACTCTCAACGTCACAAAGACGAACTGCTCGGTTAGCGCCGTCCTAGACTTTCGACGGCTACGCAAGAAATGCAAAGTGATTTTTGACGATAACCCGTCGCAATAAGATGCACTTGACCTCCGAAATGACCTGTTGAATCACTGGAACAGGCTTGCATGAAGCTGGCCGTTGCCGTCTTGCGTGACATAGAACGGACGTTGTTCGATACTGACGTGGTAGTCTGGAGCGATGCCGAGTGCGTGCAGCATTGTGGCGTGGAGGTCCATCACGTTGATGGGATTCTTGATGGTTGTACAGGGACGCTCGGCGGCGGTCTTGCCATACAGGAATCCTTGTTTCACACCTCCACCGAACATCAACACACTCGACGCGCCGGTGAAGTGTCGGTGCATGCCGTAGTGCTTGAGTTCCTTGAGCACCGCGGGTTGTTCGACCTGGTTTTCGACGGGCTTTTCAGGTTTGCCTTCGAGTAAGCAGTCGCGGCTGAATTCGCTGGCCAGCACGATAAGTGTGCGATCAAGCAGCCCACGCCGCTCCAAATCAAGGACCAATTGCGCGATCGGCGCGTCGATCTCCGACTTCAGCTTAGCGAGGCGTGTGTGCCCGTTGTCGTGTGTGTCCCATTGCAGAAACGGACCATATTCGGTCGTGACTTCGATGAAGCGGGCTCCTTCTTCAACCAGCCGTCTTGCCAGTAAGCAGCCAAGGCCGAATTTGCAGGTGTTGTAAGTGTCGAATGATTCTTTCGGTTCGAGCGAGAGGTCAAATGCCTTTGCTGCGGACGAATCCATCAGCCGATGGGCTTGTTCGACCGAACGGAGTAACGCGTCGCGTTGTGCATCGCTTAGAGTTTTGCCGTCTGCGCCGACCCCATCGGACACCATTTTGCGAAACGTGTCGTAGCGTCGGCGAAATCGTTCGAGGCTCATGCCTGAGGGTGGCTTGACGATGTTGACGGCTTGCCGAGGGTCAGGAACTCGGAACGGATTGAACTCCGAGCCGAGACAGCCACCAGTTTGAAAGGCTTTGAGTTCCTCGGACTCGCCGTTTCCTTCGTAGCCTTGGCCGATGTCGATGAATGCCGGGAGTGCCGGATTCTTCGGCCCCAGTGCGTGAGCGATCCAGGCCCCCAGATGCGGTGCGGCGACGTTCTGTGGAGGTTCATAGCCGGTGTGCCAGTGATACTGATGACGCGAGTGCAGAATCGTGCCGAGGTCGCCGAGCACATGCGATCGAATCAACGTCCCTCGGTCGAGTACGCTGGCGACTTTCTCAAAACCTTCGGTGATCTCAATCCCATCCACCGCCGTCTTGATCGAAGGAAATGTGCAGAGCACGTCGTCCGCCTTCATGCCTGGCTCGAAAGGGACATATCTTTTTGGATCGAACGTTTCTGTGTGAGCCATTCCTCCGGCCATCCAGAGCACGATCAAGGTGTCGGCCGTTGCGGGGAACGCGGGGTGTTTGGGTTGTTGTTTCGACGAACTCGCGGTCTCCGCCCAGAGATTTTCTGTTGCACCTGCGGCCAATGCGCCGGCGGAGATCTGTGAGAGGAACGCTCGTCGCGACGAGCCCCTCATGTCAGGTCGGGGCAAGTCGGTCAGGTCATGAGTCATTGGATCGTCTCCGAGTCATCGATACTGGTTCGCCTTCAGCTTTTGGCGGCCGGATCGGATGTTTGCGGTCAATTAGATACGAGAACGCGCCGAGCAATTCGTCTCGGCGATACCGTCGGCTTCGACTTTATTTGGATCAGCGCAACGAGCACCGCGCCAAAACCCAATTGAAAGAGCGTGGCAAAGAGAATGGTCGACATCACGGCACCAATTGGAATTCGGGGAGCACGATGATCGTCCACAGCAAATCGGCGAGACCATCTTTCGTTGGCGGGGCACCGAGTAAGTCTGTCGCGAGATCGAGTTCACGGGAAGTGGGTTCTCGGCCGAGGGCCGTTCGATACAGCGAAGCGATCAGGCGATTCGGGTCGGAGTCGGCTTCACGCAGCCAATGATCGGCTCCGCGTTGGAGTTGGTCGTCGAGGGCGGTGCCGTTCGTCAGTTCGAGAGCTTGCAGCATTGTGGCCAGCGACTCGCGGTGCGAGACGACTTGCTCGCGATGCGGGCGACCGAGCGCGGATTGCAGTTGATCTTGTGGGAGCAGCGATGCGCGCAGGCGTAGATCCTGCAACGTCGCGAGAGTGTCACGCGTCATCAGCGTCGAGTTCTTCGTGGCCACGTCGGCGATGTTCCACGGTGGCAGATCAAATCCGCCGAGGACAACCGCCGCCTGCCAACCAGAGGCATCAAACGTCGCCTTCTCCCAATCTTTTTCAGTGGACTCAGTGGCGATCCATGATTTGTCGGTGATCAGCGTCCATTGCGGGTACATGCGGGCATCGAAGGCGAACAGCTCGGCGATGAAACCGGCGGGGTTGGTGCCGGTGCCCTTATTGACGACTCTCGCGGCCAGCAGGTTGTCGCCGACCTTCAGTGGCCCGCCGACCAACGATTGCGTTGGCTGTTGCCAGCTGTTTGCGTCCGCGACTTTCTGGCCGTTGATGTAGAAGTCGCACTCGTTGTCGGCAGCGATGGTCAGGACGACGAATGGCATGTCGCGGTCGAGCTTCAGCGTCTTGCGGAAGTAGACGACTTTGTCGGCCGGAGCTTGCTGAGCATCCGCATTTGACCAAAGCCATTTGGCCGATTGAAACAGGCGAGCGGGCGGCATCCGCCCTTCGGTTGATTGAGGACTAAACTCTGATGAACCGGAGGGCTGACGCCCCCCGCTCGCCTGGGATGCGTGAATCGCCATCGCAATCGCGCCGATTTGACCTCCCTGTCCGCGTCCGTCCACTCGCAGCAACGGTAGCGAGATCGGTCGCCAGGTTTTTGTCAGCGATGTGACGGCGTCGACGAATTGTTCGGCCGACAATCGTTTGGCGAGCGGGCCACGAAAATCAAAGGGTTCGTCGGCCGACGCATCATCCTCGAGTCCGACTGAGGGGAGTTGGTAGGCTCGCGAAGTGGCAATCATTCGCAGAGTGTGTTTCAGGTTGTGGCCGTGCTCGACGAAGTCGCTGGCCAGCCAATCGAGCAAGTCGCGATTCCAAGATTCTGCGTCGAGATTGTCGAGCGGTTCGATCAAACCTCGGCCCATCAGTTTCGCCCACAGTCGATTGACGATGACGCGCGCGAACCGCCCGTTCTCTGGTTTGGTCAGCAGCGTCGCAAGTTGCCGTTGGCGATCGGGGCGAGTGGTGGCGTCGATCTGGCCGAGTTCGGGATACAGGAATCCGACGGCCGCTGGCTTGCCGGTGGGCTTGTCGCAGCGATGCAGTTCGAGCGGCGAATCGGCAAAGACCGAGGCGAACGCGTACGCATCGGTCAGTTTCCAGTCGTTGACGAAGCTGTCGTGGCAGCTCGCGCACTTCAGGTTTGTTCCGAGCAGCACTTGGCTGATGGTCTGAGCGGCTTGGATTTCCCGGCGCTGACTTTCATTGACGGTGCCGCGCCATTTGATGCCGAACGTAAATCCCTCCGCACCCGGAGCGGCTTCGATCAGCTCGCGGACGAACTGGTCGTAGGGCTTGTTGCTCAGCAGCGATTCGTACAGCCAGCCGGTGATTTGCCTCCGGCCGCCGTCGATGAATCCGGTCCCTTGGTAGGCGTTGCGAAGCAGGTCGTTCCAGAATGAGAGCCAGTGGTCGGCGTAGTTGCGACGATCCGTGAGCAAGCGGTCGATCAGTTTTTCTCGCTTGTTGGGAGTGGAGTCGTTGATGAATTCATCGAGTTCGGCTGGTGTTGGCATCAGGCCAATGAGGTCAAGGTAGGCGCGGCGGGCGAAGATGCTGTCGGTGATAAGTTTGTGGGGCAGGTTGGAAGACTGCCCCACGGCCAAGAAGCGATCAATCGGATTTCCGTCACCAGGCGGAACATCGGGGCGTCGTGGGGCGAGCGGTGCTCGCGTGAAAGTCTTGCCGAACGAGAAGCCGTCTTCCCACGGCAGGCCAGCGTCGATCCAGCGGCGGAGCGTTTCGATTTGTGGTTTGGTGAGCGGCTCACCTTCCGGGGGCATTTGCTCGGAGTTGTCAGTTGCGGTGATGCGAGCCATCAGCGGGCTGTCGCCGCTCTTGCCCGGGTGGACGACACGGCCGCTTTCACCGCCGGTGAGAAACGACTGTCGCGAGTTGATCGACAGGCCCCCTTTGCGTTGAGTTCCCGAATGACATTTCGCGCAACGCTTGCTCAGAATCGGCTGCACGTCGTGAGCAAAGTCGATGTCGGCGGCTCGGCCGATCGAAACCTCGATGGCGGAGGCAAGGCAGCAAATTGCTAACAACAAGTGTCGCATCGTGTCTCTTTCCAAAGGGAATTCCGTGGTCGCTCGATGATATCGAGGCCCACAAGTTCTGGCGGTCAATGATTCCCATTTTTCGCCCTTCATTTTTCGCCAGCGCGGTCGAGATTGATCGGAGGCTGGCAGAAAATGGAGGGCGAAAAATGAAGACACGACTCCAGGCCGACTCATCGGGCAATCTCGATCGGGAACCGGGTCTTGGTTGGCATTCACGCAGGCAGTATCTTGCACACCGCGCGGAGAACTGAGTTTTCAAGGTTTTGGTTCACTGACGTCCCGCGAGTTTTCTAGGGCTTGCAACCGCTTCCTGACGGGCGCGGCTCCAACTTTTCAGGTATTCCCAAACGCTTATGCACTACGAAACCATCATTGGCTTGGAAGTTCACGTCCAATTGCAGACGAAGACGAAGATCTTTTGCGGATGCTCGTCGGCGTTTAACCCGGACAATCCCAACGTGCAAACGTGCCCAGTGTGTCTGGGGCTGCCGGGGTCGCTGCCGGTGATGAACCGGAGGGCGTTTCGGCTGTCGTTGAAGACGGCGCTGGCGTTGGGTTGCGACATCGCACGATTCACCAAGTGGGATCGCAAGCAGTATTACTACCCCGATCTGCCGAAGGGCTATCAAATCAGCCAGTACGATTTGCCGTTTAGCAGCAACGGCTTTGTCGAGATCGACACGGACGTTGAGAAAGGCGAGACGAAAAAGATCCGGCTGATTCGTGCTCACCTGGAAGAGGACGCTGGAAAAAACATCCATGACGAGTCGGGCCGCGGCCACGACAGTCACGTCGATCTGAACCGCGCGGGAACGCCGCTGTTGGAGATCGTGAGTCAGCCAGACATGCGGTCGGCGACCGAAGCCAAGACGTATCTTGAAGAGTTGAAGCTCTTGCTGACCTACATCGGCGTTTCTGACTGCAACATGCAGGAGGGGTCTCTGCGGTGCGACGCGAACGTCAATCTGTGGGTCCACACCGATGACGGCCAGAAGATCGCGACGCCGATCGTGGAGATCAAGAACCTCAACAGCTTCCGCGGTGTCGAGCAGGCGATTGAGTTTGAGGTGGCTCGGCAAATTGAGGATTGGGAGCGGACTCATGCGAAGATCGGGGACGTCGCCAAGCAGACGCGAGGGTGGGATGCGAATCGGGGGATGACGTTCGCTCAGCGCGGCAAGGAAGAGGCGAGCGATTACCGCTACTTCCCTGATCCCGATCTGACGCCGGTCACGGTCAGCGATGAATTTTTCGCCGAGGTGAAGGCCGAACTGTGCGAACTCCCGGCGTCGCGACGTCGTCGCTACCGAGTGGATCTCGGTCTCTCGCATTACGACGCCGACGTCATTGTCTCTCAGGGAAATCATTTCACGGCTTACTTTGAGCAAGTGGCGAAGCTCTGCGGTGACGGTAAGCAAGCGGCCAACTGGCTCACGCAGGATGTGCAGCGAGAACTCAACAGCCGCTCGCTGAGCATCGACGCCTTCCCGATCTCGCCGGCCGTGCTGGGAGATTTGCTGAAACGAGTCGCCGCCAATCAGCTCACCGTGAAGAGCGCTCGTGAAGTCTTCGACGCTTTGTTGGCCGAGCACGACGCCGCAACCGATCGTCATGAAGCCGTCGAACTGAGCACCGCTCTGGCAGAAAAGATCATCTCCGATCGCGGGTTGGCGATCGTCAACGACACCGGCGCGATCACGGCGATCATCGCGGGAGCCATTGCTCGGAATCCGAAGCCCGTTGCGGATTTCAAAGCGGGAAAGCAGGCCGCGGCCGGATCGTTGATCGGGCAGATTATGAAGGAACTCAAAGGAGCTGACGCGAAGGTCGTCCGGCAGATGCTGGTCGACGAACTTAGCAAGCCGTGACGTTCGTAGTTCCGCCTTTAGGCGGGCGTTTAAGTCCGCCTGAAGGCGGAATTACGAACCCTCCACATGGAAGAATTTCATGTCCAACGATCACGAACGACGAAGACAGGACCACGGTTGGGAAGTGCTGCTGGCTGCGGGCATCATCTGGGTGGCGATCGACGTTCCCTGGGAACTGAAATTCGGTGCTCATGAGCTAGCGGTCGGCAAAGTTGTCTCGACCCTTGTCACGCTGTTGTTCGCGGCGGACTTCTGGATTCGTTGGCGGCATTTGTTTTCGCGCCGACGCCGAGCGGCCCCCACCGCTGCGCCCCGTGAGTCGCTCTGGTGGCTGCTGGTTGATCTGCCGGGAGTGATTCCGATCGCCCTGTTCGGTGGCCCGGTCGGCTGGTTGTCGCTGCGACTGATGAAGCTCCCTCGCTTGAATCAGATGATGCGGCAATGGCGCAAGCGAGACGTTCACAATGCCAGCTTGTTGCGCCTGATCTTCTTCGTATTTTGGATGCTGTTGATCGCCCACTGGATCGCCTGTGGCTGGGCCTACCTGCGAGATCCGATGCCCGACGACGACGACCCGATGTACTATCTGCGGGCGCTGTATTGGACCATCACCACGCTAGCGACCGTCGGCTATGGCGACATCACGCCCCAGACGGCACCGCAAATGATGTATGCCATCATGACGATGCTCTTCGGCGTCGGACTGTTTGGTTACGGCATCGGTAACGTGGCGCACATGCTGGCGAACATCGATCAGGTGCAGGCTCATTACCACACCAGCCTCGACCGGTTGGCCAATTTTCTGCGCTACCGCAAAATTCCGGTCGGGCTGCAACGCCGCATCTACGACTATTACACCTTCTTGTGGGAGCGGCATCTGGGCTACGACGAGGCGATTATTCTCAGCGAGCTACCGGAACCGCTGCGGATTGAAATCGCGGTAGCGATGAAGCGTGAGTTCATCGAGAAGGTGCCTCTGTTTCGTGGGGCCAGCCCGCTGCTTCTCCGTGAAATCGCCGTCGAGTTGCGGGCCGCGCTGTTCACGCCTGGGGACTACATCTTTCGAGCGGGCGAGATCGGCCGGCATATGTATTTCATCAGTCGAGGAACTGTCGAAGTCGTCGGCGAGGATGGCCAAACGATTCTGAGCACGCTGACTGATGGTGCTTTTTTCGGCGAGATCGCCTTGCTGTTTCAGTGTCCGCGCACGGCCAGCATCCGAGCGATCGACTTCTGCGACATGTATTCGTTCGATAAAGATTCGTTCGAACGTGTGCTGGAATTCTTCCCCGAATTCGCAGCGTTCGTCCGCGAAGAGGCCGAGCGTCGGAAGCTGGCGCTCAAGTTGTGATGCTGGCGGGCAGCGTGGACTCAACGTAGCCTGACTCTCCGGGTCGGGAACGGAAAGAAACCGTCCCGACTCGGAGAGTCAGGTTACGGTCGCTTGCCCGAAAGGATGAAACCACCATGCGTCTCTGTTTGATCGTGAGTTGCTGTTTGATTCTGGTGACAAGCCAAATCTTGTCCGCCGCCGAACCGTTGGATCTCAAAGCGGAATTGTCTCGACCGATCATCACTCCGCAGAATTCACTTGATGAAACCCAGGTCTATCTCGAACGCCGCATTCCGAAGCTTCCGGAGGTGAAGACCACCAAGGACTGGGACGCGCTGGCGGCCAAGTGGCGACAAGAAGTGCTCGAGAAAGTCGTCTTCCGTGGCGAGGCCGCGAAGTGGCGCGATCATCCGCTGACCGTCGAATACGTCGGCGAGCCAATGCGCGGGCCGGGCTACGTCGTGAAGAAGCTGCGCTACGAGTGCCTGCCGGGGATGTGGATTCCGGCATTGTTGTATGTGCCGGACAAACTCGCGGACGACAAAGCCGCGAAAGTGCCGGTGGTGCTCAACGTCAACGGACATGACGGCAAGGGAAAGGCGGCGGACTACAAGCAGGTTCGCTGCATCAATCTCGTGAAACGCGGCATGATCGTGCTCAACACGGAATGGTTTGGTATGGGACAACTCAAAGTCGACGGGTTCAGTCATGTGAAGATGAATCAGCTCGATTTGTGTGGCAGTAGCGGGATCGCTCCCTTTTATCTGGCGATGTCGAAGGGGATCGACCTGCTGCTGAAACACCCGAACGCCGACTCCTATCGAGTCGCCGTCTCCGGCCTGTCGGGGGGCGGCTGGCAGACAATCTTCATTAGTGGTCTCGATCCGCGCGTGACGTTGGCCAATCCGGTCGCCGGTTATTCGAGTTACCTCACGCGTGCCCGCTACGGCAGCGATCTCGGCGATTCGGAACAGACGCCGTGCGATCTCGGCAAGTACGTCGATTACATCCATCTGACGGCGATGCGTGCTCCGCGAGCGACCTTGCTGACCTTCAACGCCCATGACAATTGCTGCTTCGCCGCCGGCCACGCGCTGCCGCCGCTACTGGCGGGTTGCCGGCCGGTCTATGCCCTCTATGGTGAGACCGATCGGCTGGTCTCGCACGTCAATCACGTTCCCGGCGACCACAACTTCGGCCAAGACAATCGCGAAGCTTTCTATCGGGCGGTCGGAGCGTTCTTCTACGACGGTTCCAAAGACTTCGACGCGAAAGAAATCGTCTGCGAGAAAGCGGAGATCAAAACGCTCGACGAATTGCTCGTCACCGTTCCGGAGAACAACGCGACGTTTACCTCGTTGGCGAAATCGCTCGCCGCAACGTTGCCCCGTGCGGCCGATGTTCCCGCCGACAAGTCGGCGAAGCAGGAATGGCAAGCTGGGCGACGCAAGCTGCTCGCCCAAATCGTGGCGGCCAAGGATTACAACGTGGACGCGGAACCGGTCGCAGCGGCCGATTCGCCGGTTGCAGGTGCGACAACCCAGATTCAGCGATTTCGGTTGCGACTGAGCAACACCTGGACGGTCCCGGTCGTGGAACTGACACGCGGTGAGTCAAAAGGAACCACGGTCGTCGTTGCCGACGCGGGCCGAGCGGCAGTCGCGGACGACATTGAAAAACTCCTGGCCGGCGGACAACGAGTGCTCGCGGTCGACCTGCTGTCCTTCGGTGAGTCAAAATATGCTTCGCGCGACTGGCTGTGGGGACTGATGCTCGACACCGTGGGGGATCGGCCGCTCGGTGTACAGGCCGGTCAATTGGTCGCAATCGCGCGTCATGCTCACGACACCGATCGTGCCGGGCGCACGGTGACGCTGCACTCGATCGGGCCGCGTGCGAGCCTCATCACGCTCGTCGCCGCCGCGCTGGAACCGCAAGCGGTCGGGGATGTCACGCAGCGCGATGCGATGGTCAGCCTGAAGCAGCACGTCATCGAACAAAACCGCGGAGTCAGCGAAGCCGCTGAACTATTCTGTTTCGGTCTGCTGGAGCATTTCGACGTGCCGCAATTGCAGACGCTCGTGGCTCCGCGACGAGTGGAAGCGAAGTAATCCGAAGCGTCAGCAAGGGAGAACGCTTCACAAGACTTCGGATGCAGATTGTCTGCGGCGATGAGCGTAAGCCCTCGCTGACGCTTCGAGTTACTTGAGGGCTGACCGCACTCTCGTTGTTGTGCGTCAGACAACCTCTTGTCCCGTTTCGGGGGTTGAACTACCATCGCTTTGGCGTTTCAGAATGAGCTTATTCGCTCAACCTTTCCGTCGCTCTCGTTCACCGGAAGCACCTCATGAAGCTGTCGAACCCCTCTCGGACCGCGTGGACTTTATGTGCGGGATTACTGCTGCTGGCCGGAGTCACCGGCTTCGCTGATCGCCTGGCGGCGAATCACCCGAATGACGAGACCACGACGAAGCTCGTCTGCAACATGATCCAAAAGTTTCACATCAGCCAACATCCGATCGACGATCAGATTTCGGCGAAGCTGCTGGATCGGTTTTTGAAGACGCTCGATCCGCAAAAACTTTACTTCACGCAGTCGGACATCAACGAGCTGATGAAGTACAAGACGACGCTTGATGATCTGGTGAAAGCGGGAAATACCCAATTCGCCTACGACGTGTGGGATATGTACTCCGGACGGCTCGAACGGCAGTTGGAGACCGCTCACAAGTTGATCGACCAACCGCACGACTACACCGTCGATGAGTCGATCGAAGTGGACCCGGACAAAATCGCTTGGGCCGCGAACCAGGATGAGTTGAACGACCGCTGGCGACGACGCATCAAATTTGAACTGCTCAACGCGAAGCTCGACAACGAGGATCTCGCCTCCGGCAAGACGAAACCCAAAGCTGCTCTCCCTGGCCGAGAACCAGCCAGCACCGCACCGGTCGATCCACAGGAGCGGCTGCATAAGCGGTACAAGGTGTTTCAAAAGGCTGCGAAAGAAACTGAGGATGCCGAGAAGCTGGAGATGTTCCTCTCCTCGCTGACGCACTGTTTTGATCCGCATTCCAGCTACATGTCGCCGCAGTCGGAGGAAGAGTTCAAGATTGCGATTGCGCTCAACCTCGACGGCATCGGCGCACAACTCCGCTCCGAAGACGGTTTCACGATCATCAACGAAATCGTCAAACCCGGTGCAGCCTCGGAAGACGGTCGACTCAAAGCCGGCGACAAGATTCTGGCGGTCGGTCAAGAGACCGGTGAGATGATCGACATCATGGAAATGAAGCTCAGCAAGGTCGTCCGACTGATTCGCGGCAAGCGCGGCACCAAAGTCCGCCTTCAAGTGAAGAAGGGGGACACCAGCGAAATCGTGCTCTACGAATTGACCCGTAAGAAAATCGAACTGACCAATCAGGAAGTCAAAGGGGAAATCATTCAGGCCAACAAGCGGTTTGGCGACCGCTCGGGGAAGATCGGGGTCATCAATATCCCGTCGTTCTATCGCGATTTTCAAGCGTTCCAGGATGGTGCTGAGAATGCCAAGAGTACCGCTCGCGACGTGCAGGCCGTGTTGCAGTCGTTCCAGAAGCAAGGGGGCATCGACGTTCTAGTGATTGACCTGCGGACCAACGGTGGCGGCGCGCTTAGCGAAGCGATCGACGTCTCCGGGTTGTTCGTCGATAAAGGTCCGATCGTGCAGGTCAAAGATGAACGCGGCCGAATCAAGTCGCACGACGATGACCTCGAAGGGGTTGCCTACAACGGACCGCTAGTGGTGATTTGCAACCGATTGTCGGCCTCCGCTTCAGAGATTTTCGCGGCCGTTATCAAGGACTACCAGCGAGGCATCATCGTCGGCGACTCGACCACGCACGGCAAAGGGACGGTTCAAAATGTGATGCCCGTCTCGACGGGAATGGCGTTCTTGAATCGGCAAGATCGAGGAGCACTCAAGCTGACTATTCAGCAATTCTATCGCGTCAACGGCGACAGCACGCAGCGGGATGGCGTCAAGTCGGACATCGTGCTCCCGTCATTGATCGACAAGATGGATCTTGGTGAAACGTCGCTGGATAACGCTCTGGAATTCGACCGAATTCCCCCGGCCTCACACGCCTCATCTGATATGATCAATGAAAAGCTGATCTCGCGCCTCCGCGACCGATCGGAGAAGCGCGTTTCGGATGACCCGAAGTTTACGGAAATCAAGAAGGACATCGCTCGCTACGTGGATCGTAAGAATCGTAAGTCCATCTCGCTCAACGAGTCGGTTTTGAGATCCGAACGCAATCAGGACAAAAAGGAGCAGGCGGAGGCCGACAAAGACGATCCCTCGACGCGTGGCAACGACGCGCCCATTTTTCCGGATGAGTCTTACAACAACGAAGTGCTGCAAATCTCACTGGACTATGCCACCCTGTTGAAGAATCCGCAGGCGGCGCAAAAGTAGTCTTGGTGAGCGTCATGACTGCTGATCGCGTTCAGACGATGCTCAGATCGTATGACGGTTGACCGACGATGCCGCGTTCCACTTCATTACTCAAAGACTCGATTCCGAAACAACCTCGCCGTTCTTCGGCCAAGGGGGCCGCTCCATCAAAGGAGTCGTTGCTAATCGATGCGATAGACGATGTCATGGGCCGTCGTGTGCTCTGTACATCGTTGCGTCGCGGCCAATTCGCGGCCGCCGTTGCAGATCGGTCGCCAGACAAGGAAGTGACCTGCTTTTTTCTGGACGTCTTCCTGGCGAAGCAAACGCTGGATGCGATCGGCCCCAAGCGTCCCAATGTGACCGTTCTCTGCGAGACCGACTTTCCGGAAGGTCCATTCGACACGGTCGCGATGCCGTTCCTCAAAAGTGGCGAGGCCGAATTGACTCGCGAATTGCTACAGCAAGCCTACGAGCGATTGGATATCGGCGGCCGGTTGATGGCCAGCACCGACAACCCAGAAGACACTTGGCTGCACGAGCAACTGCAATTGCTCTTTGAGAAAGTCACCAAGCGTCCTCAACCTCGCGGCGTGTTGTATCTCGCGCTGAAAACACACGCGTTGCGGCGAGAGCGGAACTTCACCGCCAATTTCGCCTTCCGCGACGGAAAACGCCTCGTCCATGTTGTTAGCCGTCCCAGTGTTTTTAGCCACCGTAAACTCGACATCGGCGCGCGAGCGTTAGTCGAAGCGGTCGTCTCCACTCGCGCTGTCCAGTCGGGCTGCCGAATTCTCGACCTTGGCTGCGGATCAGGTGCTGTTGGGATCGCACTCGCGATGCGCAAGCCCGGAGTTCACGTCCATGCAATGGATTCGAATCCTCGTGCTCTGCAATGCACTCTGCATGGTGCCGAATTGAATGGACTCAAAGTCGTCAGTCAGCCGGTCAAGGCGGTTCCGGGGGACTCGATTGCCGATGATGAGCCGTCCACGCTTTCGGTTCAGCTCGACGCGACAGGGCATGTGCGAGATCGGGCAAGTTATAATCTGGTTGTTGCTAATCCGCCGTACTATTCGAATTGGACGATTACCGCGATCTTTGTGGAGGCTGCGGCCCGCGCACTGAAGCCGGGTGGCCGATTGTTCCTCGTCACGAAAAATGCCAACTGGTACCGCAATAATCTGCCGTTTGTTTTGTCGGACGTCGAGGTTCACCCCATTCGTGAGTATTCGATCGTGACGGCAAGGCAACGCGGCAGTTCGCCAAGCTAAGTGGCGACGCAATGGAAACTGTGTTGGCGAGCGGCTGGGCGTCAGCCCTCCGAGAGTCGGTTTCCCTTCAAAATGATGGGCTTCGAGGGCTGACGCTCGCCTGCTTGCTCTTCTCGGCAGGGCCATTTAGCGTCAGTGAGGGCGTGTCGTGTCACGCGGCCATGAACAGTATGTGTTCTTTGGCAATCTCTCTCACTGACGCTTTGGGTTCAGTGAGGCTTTCCACTGTCTGTTCGATTGAGGTTACTCATGCCTAAAAACTTTCTGCTTGCGGTGGTCTGTCTGTGTTGGTTCCTCCCGCTGAATCACGCGGCCGATGAATTGTCGTCGGCGCAGACATTCCAGGTGGTCGCGCATCGCGGGTTGCTCAAGCACTCGCCGGAGAACACGTTGTCGAATTTCCGAGCCTGTACGGAGCTGCGGATTGGCTTTGAGGTCGATGTGCGACGCACCAAAGATGGGCATCTCGTCTGTGTGCATGACGACACGGTCGATCGTACGACGAAGGGGCACGGTGCGGTCAGCGATATGACGCTGGAACAGATCAAACAGCTCGATGCCAGTGCTCGGTTTGACTCGAAGTTTCAAGGGGAGCGAATCCCGACCTTCGACGAAGTCCTGGCCTTGATCGAGAAGCACGCGCGCGAGCCGGTGCTGATCGCGATTGATCTCAAGGTTCCGGACATCGAAGCGGATTGCGTGAAGGCGGCGAAGGCTAAGGGAGTGCTCGGCAAGTTGTTGTTCATTGGTACGACAATCGAATCGCCGGAAGTGCAGAGAAAGCTGAAGCGAACGGATCTTGTCGCACAGGTCGCGCGACTTGCTGTGAAATTGCCTGCAAACTTGATGGAGAGCGAGTCGGATTGGGCCTATTTGCGGTTCGTGCCAACTCGTGATGAGGTCGCTCAAGTTCACAAGGCCGGCAAGCGAGTCTTCATCGCTGGTCCAACGGTCGCGGGATTGGAACGAGACAACTGGATCGCCGCGATCCGCGCCGGCGTCGATGCGATTCTCACTGACTATCCGCTCGAACTGGCCCAGGAAGTCCGCTCCAGCGAGAAGTCCATTCTGACCGTCGGCGATCGAGCCAACATGGAGTTCGACGAAGTCTCTCGTGAGTACATTCGCAACATGGCGCAATGGTCGCCGATCGGAGCCACGTTGCTCGGCGATCATCACTACGATCACGAACTAGATTCCCTCGACAACGACATGCGGCAGCGCGAGCGGGAGTTTTATCAGCGTTACCTCGCCAAGTTGGTTGCGATCGATCCTCGGCATCTCTCACGCGACAACCACGTCGATTACCGAGTGCTGAAGCAGCAATTGAAAGGGGACTTGTGGCGGCTCGATGAGTTGCAGGAGTGGGCCTGGAACCCGGTCCTCTACACGCAACTGACGGGCAACGCGATCTACGGCTTGATGGCTCGTGACTTCGCTCCCATCGAAGTGCGGTTGCGCAACGCCATCGAACGGCTCGAAAAGCTGCCCGGATTTCTGAGCGACGTTCGCAAGACGCTCGACCCCAAGCGAGTCCCGCCAATCCACGCGGAAACTGCCGTCAAACAGAATCGCGGCGTACTGAGCATCATCGAGAACATGGTCCGGCCGCAGATCGACAAGTTGCCCAAAGTAAATCAAAAGGCGTTTCACGACGTGATGCCGCTGGTCAAAGAGGCCATCGAAGAGCATCAGCAGTGGCTCGAAAAGGAACTGTTGCCGAACGCGAAGGGCAACTTCCGCATCGGAGCTAAGGTGTTCGACGCTAAGCTGGCGTACTCACTGGGCAGCGGCCTGAGCCGGCCGGATGTCCGAGACCGCGCTGAATTTGAACTGCGTCGCGTACGAGCCGAGATGTATTCGATCGCGCGCGGTGTGATGCTCAAGGCCGACCCAAAGCGCGAGGGCGAGGCTCCCGCCGAGCCATCACCCGAACAACAGCAGAAAGTCATCACCGCCGCACTCGAAAGAGCGTATGCCGAGATTCCCGCTCGCGACGGCATTGTGGACTTCGCCAAGAAGTCGCTGGAGATGACCACCGAATTCGTGCGTAAACACGACCTCGTGACGATCCCCAACGATCCGCTCGACATCATCCTGATGCCCGAGTTCCAGCGTGGCGTGTCGATCGCGTACTGCGATTCACCGGGACCGCTCGATGTTGGTCTGAAGACGTATTACGCCGTCTCGCCGATCCCGGCCGATTGGACCGACAAGCAAGTCGGCTCGTTCCTACGCGAGTACAACTTCCGCTCGATCCACGACCTGACGATCCACGAAGCGATGCCCGGCCACTTCCTGCAAATCGCGCACTCGAACCGCAGTCCGCGCCGCTTGCGAGCACTCCTCTCCTCCGGCACGTTCGTTGAAGGCTGGGGCGTCTACTCCGAGCAGCTCATGTCCGAAGAAGGCTTCCTCGATCGCGATCCACTGATGCGGCTGATCGCGCTCAAGTGGTACTTGCGAGGCGTCGCCAATTCGATCCTCGACCAGGCCATCCACGTCGATGGCATCAACCGCGAAGACGCGATGAAGCTGATGGTCCACGACACGTTCCAAGAAGAACGCGAAGCCGCTCTCAAATGGATTCGAGCACAACTCACCTCAACGCAACTCTCAACATACTTCGTCGGCTACCAAGAACACCGCGACCTCCGCACCGCCGCCGAGAAAGCCTGGGGCGACAAGTTCACGCTCAAACGCTACCACGACGGCACGCTGTCGTTCGGCTCGCCGCCGGTGCGGTTCGTGAAGGCGCTACTGCTGGATGAGCCGATTCCAGAGTGACCCCTGGAGGGCGGCAGCAAGCTGTCACACTTCAGGTCAGCCCCGGACTGGATCATTCTGCGTCCACGGGGGCGGACATGCCGCGTCGAGTTGTTTGAAGTGATCAACCGAGAGTTTCACGCTGGCAGCCGCGATCGCGTCTTCGATTTGATCGAGCCGTTTGACTCCGACGATCGGTGATGTGACAGATGGTTGAGTCAGCGTCCAGGCGAGCGCAAGCTGCGACATCGGTACGCCAAGTTCTTTCGCGACAGCTTCCGCTCGTTCCAGCCGGTCGAACAGCGGGTCTTCGAGCTTCCAGATCCAATCCGGTTTCTCGGCGGCTCGTGAGTCCGTTGGTGGCAGCTGACCGCGTCGGTACTTGCCGGTCAGCAAGCCGCTTTGCAACGCCTGATACGGAGTCACTCCGATATTGTGCTTGCGGCAGAACGCGAGGTCGTGATGGAACTCGCGACGCAGTAGGCTGAACGGAATCTGTGATGAGACGACTCGCGGCCAGCCATGTCGCTCGGCCAGCCAGAGGCATTCGCAAATCTGCCAGCCATAGTGATTCGACAGGCCGAGGTATCGCACCTTGCCTGCCTTCACCGCTTGATCAATGGCGGCCAGAGACGTTTCCAGCGGCACCTCTTTGTCCGGCCAATGCAGAATGTAGAGGTCGATGTAATCGGTCTTCAGTCGCTGTAGGCTGCGATCGACTTCTCGCAGGATGTGCGTTGATGACAGGCCTCGATCCTGCGGCCCTGGACCGACCGGTGCTGCAACCTTTGTCGCAAGAATCGCTTTGTCGCGCCGTCCGATCAGTGCCTTGCCGACGATCTCTTCCGCCACGCCACCGGGGCTGCCGAGGAATCGCTTGTAGCCCTCATAGACATTCGCGGTGTCGATGAAGTTGATGCCCCGATCCATCGCGGCGTGAATCAGTTTGATCGAATCGACCTCGCCGACCGGCGCGCCGAAGGTCATCGTTCCCAAACAAATCGGCGACACGAGCAGGCCGCTCGAACCGAGGTTGCGATACTGCATGAATTCCGTCTCCTGACGATGTTGTTCCACGGCGTGCGAGTTTCAAACGGGGCGTCATCGAAGCCCGATGACGAGCGTTCGTCAAGCGAATTGATGCTTCCCAATCGCCGAGATTTCGTTCATTCTTCCGCCCGTTTCAGACTACTCGAATCTCAATCCACAAGAGCATCATGCCCAACAAAGTTCGCATCGCCATCATCGGAGCCGGAGCGGTTTCCGATTATCACCACGTCCCCGGAATTCGGATCGACTCGCGCTGCGAGTTGGTCGCTGTCTGCGATCCGAACGACCAACTGCTCAACCAGCGGCAGAAGGATTGGGGACCGACCAAGAAGACGACGCAGTTCGAGGAGATCGCAGCCGATCCGGACATCGACGCGGTCATCATCGCCACGCCGAACTTTACTCACAAACCGATCGCGTTGGCGTGTATCGCCGGCGGTAAGCATGTCATGTGCGAGAAGCCGCTGGGACTGAATTTCTCCGAGTCAGCCGAAATGTTCCGAGCCGCTCGCGATAAGAACCTGCGGCACATGACCGCGTTCACGTATCGGTTCGCTCCGTCGATGCGTTATGTGCGGCATCTCGTGAAGAGCGGGGCGCTCGGCACACCGCGGCACTTTCGGAGCCAGCGGTTTCTCGACTGGCCGGAGACGAGTTGGGGTTGGCGGCAGTACAAGAATCTCGCGGGAGCCGGCGACCTCTTTGACATGACGATTCATCGCATCGACTTCTCGATGGACCTGATGGGGCCGATCAGGACGATCTGCGGCGCGGTCGCTCAATTCGCCAAGCGTGAGAAGACAAACGACGGCCAGGCGTGTGCGCCGTCGGAGGTCGATGACTGGTCTTCGCTGATCGGCCTGTTCGCCAATGGAGCGACCGGCGTGTGGGAAGGGAGCACGCTGATGAAGGGGCATCACAACAACGGCTTCGGCTACGAATGGGCCGAGGTCAACGGCAGCGAAGGTTCGGCCGCGTATCAGCTCACCGATCCGAATAACATCGTCATCGGCAAGCATGGCGGCACGATGCAGAAGCAAGCGGTCCCGCGCGAGTTCCTCGTCATCCCCGGCAGCCCGCGCAATCCCCATGATGGAGTTCCCAGCACGGTCTTCCGCTATGACCTCGTCTGGGAGTTCATGTCGGCGATCACCGAAGGTCGCGACTGCGTTCCCGGTTTCGACCACGGGGCACTCGCCCAAGCCGTTGCCGACGCGACGCTCGAATCATTTGAGAAAAAAACGTGGGTGAATATCGACGCGAAGCTGTAGAATGCCCGCGGCTGAGCAATGCCCTTCCTGACGGCGAACGAACATGACCACGCTGACCATTCCCGAACTTCTGGAACGTATCGAATACCCCGATAGCGACGGGCTACCCATGTCTGACAACACGTTGCAGTGGTATTGGATGGTGCTCATCAAGGAAGGGTTGGAGATTCTGTTCGCGGATGATCCCAATGTGTTCGTGGCGGGCAACCTGCTGTGGTATCCCGTCGAAGGGGATAATCGCTTCCGAATGGCCCCCGATGTGTTTGTTGTCAAGGGACGTCCCAAGGGGTATCGCGGTTCGTACATGCAATGGCGCGAGGGAGGACTGCCACCACAGGTGGTTTTTGAAGTGCTCTCGCCAGGTAATACCGCGAGGGAGATGGCGGAGAAGACCGACCTTTACGACGAGTACGGCGTCGAAGAGTTCTACATCTACGATCCCGATCGGGGCACTTTGCGAGGGTTCGCTCGCCGTGACGGCGTTTGGGCACCGATCCCGTCGATGCAGAACTGGGTGAGTCCTCGGTTGGGGATCGTCTTTCGGCTGGAGGACGGGGAGTTGGTGCTGACTGGCCCGGATGGTGTCCGCTTCATCTCGTCCGTCGACCGAGACCGTCAATGGAAACAAGCCGAGTCCCGTGCCGAGCAGCAGCAACGCCGTGCTGAGCAGCAGCAAAGCCGTGCTGAGCAGCAACAGCGATTTGCCGAGGAACAACAGCGTTTGGCCGAACAGCAACAATTACTGACCGAAGAGCAGCGGCGGCTCGCGGGGCAAGAGAAAGACCGAGCCGACCGTTTGGCGGCGAAACTCCGTGCGGCGGGTATCGACCCGGATCAGTGAGTTATGCCATCGACCCTCAAGTCGCTCGTGCAGTCCCGGCATCCGCTGATCTCGATTGAGACACGGGATGAGGAACACGCTATCGAACTCGTTCGCGAGATCGCGAAGGAGTTGTCGCGACCGCTTTACGAATGGTCGATGACGGCTGGGATGAGGCAGCTTGATAAAAAGGGGACGTGGCAGCCGGTGGCAATGCAGACCGGGAAGACATTGAAGGTCTTCACTCCGATCGCTGGCAGCGACGAGGAGCCAGAGGGCTCGAAGACGAAACTCATCAAGAAGGCCGTTGATGCGTTGACCGTAGTGGTCGAGGTGTCGAACAGCGCGATGTATGTCTTCAAGGATTTGGGGCCGCACGCCAAGGACGCTCATGTGCAGCGTTTACTACGCGATGCGGCCAGCCTGCCGGAGACTCGCCGAAGCACGGTCATCCTGGTGGATTCGGGATCGCTACCCGACGACGTGCGACAGTTGGCGGTCCCGTATGACGTGGGCTGGCCGAGCCTCGAAGAACTGGAGCAGGTCGTCAAGCAGACGTTTTCGCGGATTCGCAAAGAGAGTCTGCAGGAGATTACCGCGACGCTGACTCGCCGCGAGATGGACCATCTAGTGCAAACCCTGCGTGGCCTGACTCGGACGGAAGCGGAGCGAGTCGTGGCGTCGGTCATCTATCAAGATTTCTCGCTGTCGGGAGAAGACTTGCCGGCGGTGTTGGATGCGAAGCGATCGTTGCTGGGATCGGCGGGCAGCTTGGAGTCGATCGCGGTGGACTTCACAATTGAGGACGTTGGCGGCTTTGCGAATCTGAAGGCGTGGTTGCGGCAGCGGCGCGGTGGCTTCAGCAAAAAGGCTCGCGAGTTTGGCCTCGTCCCGCCGCGAGGCATCTTGATGCTCGGAGTTCCCGGCTGCGGCAAAAGCCTCTGTGCGAAAGCGGTCGCGGCGGATTGGGAGATGCCCTTGCTGCGGCTCGATCCGGGAGTGCTCTACAACAAATTTATTGGCGAAACCGAACGGCAACTTCGCGAGGCGTTGGCTCAGGCAGAGGCGATGGCTCCGGTGATCCTGTGGATTGATGAGATTGAAAAGGCGTTCGCGTCCGCATCGGGCGGCTCGGCGGACGGCGGCCTCTCGAAGCGCGTGTTTGGCTCGCTGCTGTCGTGGATGCAGGACCATCGTCATCCGATCTTTTTGGTGGCGACGGCGAACGATATCTCGGCGTTGCCGCCCGAACTGATGCGCAAAGGCCGCTTCGACGAAGTCTTTTTTATTGATCTGCCGACGCCGGAAGCCCGCATGAATATCCTCTCGATTCACTTGGTGCGCCGCGAGCGCGATCCCGCGCACTTCGATCTGATGCAACTCGCCGAAGCGTCCGG
Source organism: Planctomyces sp. (assembly GCA_005778115.1). Classification (GTDB taxonomy): domain Bacteria; phylum Planctomycetota; class Planctomycetia; order Planctomycetales; family Planctomycetaceae; genus SXKJ01. The sequence continues at coordinate 24,063 of SXKJ01000495.1, forward strand.
TGGCTTCAACGGTGCCGAATTGGAACAAGCGATCCTGGCAGCGATGTACGGTGCCTATCAGGAAGGCTGCCAACTGGAGGATCGCCACATCATTGAGGAGATGTCGAAAACCCGACCGCTCTCGGTCCTGATGTCCGAGCGCATCACCGAGCTTCGCGATTGGGCCTGCGACCGCTGCGTCTCGGCGGATTGATGGAGGTTTTGTAGGATTGGCTTTCCTGCCCGTCCGTCTCCGTTTGCAAAAGAGGGACTGGCAACCCGCCGACGGCGGACCATCTTTCGAACGAGGCATTCGATGCGATCTGCTTGGCGATCAAGTTTCCTGGTGGCTTTGGTTGGTTTCGGAGTCTGTTTCGCAGAGTCGCCGAATGCTCCGCCATATTCCGAATCCATTTTGCAGGATCGGCCAATCGCGTACTGGCGGCTCGACGACAATCGCTTTGAGGTGCATCCGAAGTCGCAGGGGCATGGCGTGATTGGCCGCGGAGTTCCGTCACGGCTTTTCGACGAAGATAACTTGAACGACGCGAGTGCGACGTCGAAAGGCTACGTCCGAGCGGATCAAGTCGGGCCGAGGCCGCCGAAGTTCTTGAACTTCGAGGCCGACAACCAAGCGGCCGTGTTCGAGTCGCCGGCCGTGATCAAGATTGCTGATCCTGGCGAGAAAAGTCTGCTCGACTTTGGGCAAGGGGATTCGATCACGCTCGAAGCGTGGGTGCTCGTGAAGAAGCTTGGCGACGGGCAGCAGATGTACGTCGTCGGCAAAGGCCGCACGAAGAACGCCGGCGTCGCCGAGGACAATCAGAACTATGCGTTACGACTGGCGGGCAAGAAGGGAGACGCCTGCGTCACGTTTTTGTTCCGCAGCGAGGACAACCGCAAAGGGAAATCCGAGGACTATCACCGCTGGACCACGAAGACCGGCTTCGACATCGACACCGGCTGGCATCACATCGCGACCAGCTACACGTTCGGCAAGCCGGAGTCGATTCGCGGATACATCGACGGCCAATCGCTCGATGGCGAATGGGACTTCGGCGGAGCGACGACCGAGGCTCCGGTTGTCGATGACGATGAACTCTGGATCGGCTCGGCGCTCGGCTTAAATTTGGGGAACAGCTTTCACGGTTCGATCGACGAGCTGGCGATTTATCGCACCGTTTTGCCGGCCGAACGAATCTCCGCGCGGTATCAAGCGCTGCAGCCGAAGCCGTATATCACGACACTCGACCCGCCGCAGGACGGAGTGCTCGTCGAAGTCCTCGAAGGCATCCCCGACAAATTGAGCTGGGACTTCATCGCGCCGGAGCCGACCGAGCGATACATCGAGCCGGGATTTGCTCTGGTGGAGATTGCACACAAGTATTCGCCGCTGGGCGTGCGAGCGGATCGTTCGAATCCGTTCGTCGTGCGTCTCACCGGCGACTTCGAATTACCAAAAGGAGAGAGCCGGTTCCTGATTCGCAGCCGCAGCGCGTCGCGGTTGTTCGTGGATGGCAAGCCTGCCGTCGCGAATCCGTTCCCAAAGTTCCGCGGTGACGGCCAGGAAGAAGTGTGGGGTACCGACCGTGTCCCGGCTCCCGGACATCGAGCGTTGCGGCCCGGCGATCAAGACACGATTGCTTCGTTCAAATCGGAAGGTGGCCGGCATCGACTGACTTGGGAAGTCTTTCTCGGCGGCAAGAGTGTGCGGCCGGAGTTGGGCGAGACGTGCGTTGCGCTTGCCGTTCCAGACAGCGACTCGTTTGTTGTGCTGCATCCCACGAAACCATTCACTCTGACCGACGACGGTTGGACGGACTTTGCCGCGTCACGACGTGAAGAGCTGGTCACGCTCAATCAACAACGCCGCCGCGAGGCGAGCCGCGAATGGACCGCGTTTTGGAATAGACGGCATGAGTACGCGAGAAACTCGATGCGTCCAGGCGAGCGGGGTGGCGTCAGCCCCCCGGTTGAGCTTGAGTCCGCATCGAAGACCGGGGGGCTGATGCCGCCCCGCTCGCCTGGATCGAAGGAAACCGACGACTGGTCATTCCTTCGCCGTGTCTGTCTCGACACAAACGGCACCATTCCGACGGCTGAACACATCAAATTCTTCTTCGCTCAACCGGAAGCAAATCGACGCTCTGCGATCATCGACAAACTGCTGGCCGAGCCGGGCTATGCGGACCATTGGGTCAGCTATTGGCAGGACGTTCTCGCCGAGAACCCAAACATCCTCAACCCGACGCTCAACAACACCGGCCCGTTCCGCTGGTGGATTCACGAGAGCTTTCTCGATAACAAGCCGTTCGACCAATTCGTCACCGAACTGATCCTGATGGAAGGGAGCGTCCGTTACGGCGGCCCCGGCGGCTTCTCGGTCGCCAGCCAGAACGACGTCCCAATGGCGGCAAAGGCGCACGTCATTGGTCAGGCATTTCTTGGTCTGGAAATGAAGTGTGCCCGCTGTCATGACGCGCCGTATCACGAGTTCTTGCAGCGTGACTTGTTCTCGCTCGCCGCGCTGCTGAAACGCGAGCCGGAGAAAGTCCCGAAGACGAGCAGTCTGAATCTGGATGCCTTCGCCGTGCGCGGCCGCGAGCCGCTCGTGAAAGTCACGCTGAAACCAGGCGAGTCTGTTGCTCCGACATGGCCGTTTGAGGAACTGGTCTCCGCCGTTCCGGATGAATTGCTGCGAAATCCGAAAGACTCGCGTGAGCGATTGACGGCCTTCATCACTTCGCCGTCGAACCATCGTTTCACGCAGGTCATCGTCAATCGTGTTTGGGCACGTCTGTTCGGCAAAGGGTTGGTCGAACCGGTCGATGATTGGAAAAATGCCAAACCGTCGCATCCGAAATTGCTGGAATGGCTCGAACGCGAATTCGTGACACACGACTACGACATGAGATATCTCACACGGCTGATTCTGAATTCGCGGGTGTATCAAGCCGCTCGTAGTTCCGCCTTCAGGCGGTCTCCCGAGAACAAGGAAGAGCCGCCTGAAGGCGGAACTACAAACTCGCGTCGTCTGACGGCCGAGCAACTCATCGACTCGCTGTTCGTCGCGGCCGGTAAGCCATTCAACGTCGAGGAGATCAACATCGACGTGGATGGCGCTCGCCGCCAAGACGTCTCGATCAGCCTCGGCCACGCCCGCCGAGCGTGGCAGTTCACGTCGATGTCCAACGAACGGGACCGACCAAGCCTCACGTTGCCCGCCGCACAGACGATCGTCGATGTGCTCGAATCGTTCGGCTGGCGGGCCTCACGCCCCGATCCGATCACGGTTCGCTCGAACGAGACGACCGTTTTACAACCGGCAATGCTCGCCAACGGCGTCATCGCAAAACGAATCTCGCAGCTCTCCGACGACAGCGCGTTCACGGAGCTCGCGTTGACGGCGAAGTCTCCTGATGAGTTCATCGACTCAGTGGCGCAGCGCATTCTCACTCGGCCAGCAACGGCCGCCGAACGGAAGCTCTTCGGCGAACTGCTGAGCGACGGCTTTGAGTCTCGCATCGTTCCCGGCGATCATCCCGTTCGCCGCTCGCAGCCGCCCAGACAAACCGGCGTCTCATGGTCCAACCATCTCAAAGGGGAAGCCAACCTCCGCAAGCAGCGCCTCGCCGATGAACTCGCCTTCGGAGACCCGACCACGTCACGACTCAACGCCGACTGGCGCGAACGGGCCGAAGACATGATCTGGTCGCTGATCAACAGCCCGGAGTTTTTGATCGTGCCCTGAAGCTACCAGAGCCAGCCGATGTGAAACACTTTGACGAGGCAATCATCAGGACGAACCTCAAACAGGACTCCGAAATGCGATTCCATGATGACGCGAATTTGACCTCCACGAGATTCACCCAGTGATTCGGGACGTCGAGCCAATTCCGTTTCGAGGGCATTCACGAAATGCGACAACTCGACTCGGTCAGTGACGGCGAGGAACAATTCGCAAAGCTCGTTGCGAGCCTCTTCCGTCCATGTGACCGTGAACTTCATGGGGACACTCCCAATGACTTCCAAATCTCCGCCAGCGTGTACTTTCCTGGTTGCTGCCGGCGTCGTTCAATTTCCTCTTCAGTCAAACTACCAAAAAGCGGTAATGATCGGCCCTTGGCTGGCATGAAGATTCCGATCAACTCGCCGCGTTCGTTGAACAGCTCCGAGCGATCAGTCACGGCTGAGAGCGTGTCACTGAGTTCGTCTTTGAGTACGATTTGGGACATGGTTCACCTGGTACGGAATGACTCGACGCGTAGCGAAAGCAGTATTTCACCGCATCATGATGTCCTCAAGGCGGAATCCTCAACCGCACGACCAATTCGTTGAACCTGACGGAGAATTCCCGATGCCATCTCGACGTGATTTCCTGGCCGGTTCGACGGCGCTGGCGGTGACCGCCGGTTCTTCCTTCAGTTCTGTCTTCGGCGATGAGAAGCGAGCGGAGCTTCCACGCGGCAAAGCCGAGCATTGTGTGTTCGTGTGGCTTGGTGGAGGTCAAGGTCACATCGACACATGGGACGTAAAAACGAAAGGCGATCCGAAGGAGAAGAAGCCGGGGTCTTATTACGACTCGATCGAGACGGCGATCGCGGGGACTCGCGTTTGCGAGCACTTGCCGCGCTGCGCGAAGATTCTGGATCGGTTCAACATTCTGCGGACGGTCAATCATGATGTGATCGACGAACATGCGGCGGCGACCAATCGGATGCACACCGGGCGGCCGACCAGCGGCACGGAACAGTATCCGTCGATTGGGTCGATCGTCGCGCATCAACGAGGAACGATAACCGAGGGAGTGCCAGCCTATGTGTTGATGGGATATCCGAACGTGACACGCGGGCCGGGATTCCTCGGTCCGAAGTACGGCTATGTGCATTTGACGGACACGAAGTCCGGACCGCCGGCGCTCAAGCGATCGGTCGGGATCACGGATGAGCGGCAGGCTCGGCGAGACAAACTGCTCAACGCTGTTCGCGACGACCTGCGTGAACGTGGTGTTCGGGAAGGCTTCGCAGCGGAGTACGACGCGGCAATTGCTGCGGCTCAGAAATTGGCGGGGCCGGAGTTCATGCGGATGTTCGATCTCGACCGCGAGCCGGCGGATTTGCGGAATAAGTTTGGCGGTGAGTTCGGCCAGCGCTGTCTGCTGGCACGGCGGTTGATCGAAGGAGGAGTCCGGTTCATTGAGGTCTCTCACAATTTGAACTTCCTCAACGGCACCGGCTGGGACGTTCATAACGACGGGATTTTGAATCAGCACAAGCTGATCGCCGAACTCGATCAGGCGTTGGCGGCGCTAGTGTTGGATCTCGAAAACAAGAAACTGCTCGACAAGACGTTGATTGTGGTTGCCACCGAGTTCGGCCGCCCGGCCCAATTCGATGGCGGCGGAGGACGCGGGCATCACGGCAAATGTTTCAGCGTCGTGCTGGCGGGAGGCGGCTTGAAGAACGGCATCACAATTGGTGAAACCGACGAACTCGGCATGAAGATTGTCTCGCGGCCGGTGTCTGTGCCCGATCTGCACGCGACGATCCACTGCGCTCTCGGCATCAATCCTCGCGAAGAGATCTTCGCCGGCAGCCGACCGGTCCCGATCACCGATGACGGTGAACCGGTGCGTGAGCTGTTTCCTGCTTCATGATTTTGTGAACCATGATTTTGCCAAAACAGGACTGGCAAAATCATGGTTCACAAAATCATGAAGGCGGTTGGTTATGGCTTTCGCAGGTTTTCGATGACGTTGGCGATGTCATCGGTCAGCGGGGCTTCGAAGGCGAGCGGTTCCCAGGTGATGGGGTGCCGAAATTCGAGACGATGCGCGTGGAGCGCGTGGCGGCCGACTAATAACAATTCAGGTGGGATATCGCGGGTGATCTCGTCATCGTCGCCGGGAAAAACGGTATCACGGCGGTCGGCAGTCGGCTGACGGCAATCGGCCGGGCGGGCGATGGGATTGCCATCGGGATCTTTCTTGATCCAGCCGTAGGGGCCGTAGAACTCGTCATCGACGACGGGGTGGCCGATGTCGGCGAAATGGACTCGGATTTGATGATGCCGGCCGGTGACCGGTTTGGCTTCGACGAGCGTGTGTTCGGTGAAGCGTTCGAGAACCTTGAAGTGCGTAATCGCTGATCGAGCGTTCACGGCGTTGGCGTGGGTCGTCATCAAACAGCTTTCGGGATCGAGCGACTCGCCGATTGGTTTGTTAAGCGTCCCTGCGTCCGGCTCGATGACCCCAATCACCAGCGCGAGGTAGGTCTTTTGAACTTTGCGTTTCATGAACGCCTCGGTCATTAGCCCGTGCGAGAGGTGCTCTTTTGCGATGACCATCGCACCGCTGGTCAGTCGGTCGAGCCGATGGACGATGCCGGGACGCAGCAAGCCCTTCCATTGGGTTTGCTGATCAAGGTGATGCTGTACGACGTTTGCCAGCGTGTTAGTCCCGAAATCGCCGGCAGGGTGAGCGATCTGTCCGGCCGGTTTGACGACGACCATCAGCCACGAGTCTTCGTAGAGAATGTGCAGCGGGCCGGGAGTGGGCGGCAGAAGTCGATCGGGAGGCTCGATCAGCCGGACAGTGACTCGTTGATTGAGATAGACGCGCGAGTCGTTGTCGGCGACGACATCGTTGATGCGGACCTCGCCGGCTCGCACAATCCGTTGGACCCGATAGGGGGAATAATTGCGAAAGTGCTTTACGAGGAACGAGTCGATCCGTTTGCCGCTGAGGAACGACTCGACGATCAATTCGGCAAAAAACGGTTCGGCTCGCATGGGAAGGTCAGCATGACCGAAGCTCCGCCTGGCGGAAAGGCTTTTCGTTGGGGTTAGGCTGGTTGACCCTGTTTGACGGGGCCGCTACAAGTCTCACGCTGCATTGGGGCAGGAACGATTTGGTCAACGAATTTTCGGGTAAGAGGTCACAACAAATCATGGGACGATGTGAACGTGAGCGTGAATTGGCTCGGCGACGCAAGCGCGGTGCGCAACTGAAGAAGCTCCGTGTGAAGTTTGCCAAGGCCAAGAACCAGGGCGATAAGGAAGCACTCGTCGAGAAAGCTTTCCGCATCAGTCCGTTCGCCGTCTTGGAAACTGCCGCGAACTAGTTCGTGCCGGCTTCAATCAGACAACCATCACAGCCCGACTGCCCTTGGCCGCCGGGCTGTCGCTGTTCGTGGGGCAGGGTGAAAACCTGCCCCACGGTTATTTCGGCTTGAGCCGCACTTCTTCGCCATCGATCGTGACTTCGATTCCCAGAGGCTCGAAGAGATCGCGAAACAGCTTCTCGGCCGACTTCTGTTTGACGTCGATGTTGATCTTCTTGTCGAGCGAAATCTCCGCATCGGCAAATTGCATCGGGTCGTAGCTGATCTGCACGCCGTTGGCGATGAATGTCTTGATGACGTCGCCGAGTGCCGCGTTCTCTAGCTTGAGCGTGAAGAGTCGCTTGGCGAGCAACTTGTCCGGCTTGTTCGTGGGCACAGTCGCGGTCTTCTGTCCGCCGGGTTTTAAGAAGGCCGCGATCTCGGCATGTTGCTCGACGGTCGCCTGGACGATCAGGTTTGCACCTCCGCCGATGATCTTGGCATCGGCGAATCGTTCGCGGGCGGTCGCGATCACCTGGTCCTTTGGCAGCGGGTAGGTCCGCTCGATGACGACTCGGTCGGGAATCGGCACGATGCGAACGGCCGGGCGGTCGGGAACGAACTCAAACGTCGCACCGAATTGAATGAGCAACAACGACAGCGCTTCGGTCGCCGTCACCTGAGTCAGCGACGAACCGGCCCACAAGTCATGCGGGAGTTTGTCGAGTCCGTCAATTTCGATCTTCAACTTGTCGGCGACCTGTTGCTTGAGGATGTCGCGTGGCCGATCAAAATCTTTCCAGGCGATCGTCCGCCGCTGCGCAAGCGAGACGGTCGGGGTCTTCCAAGGCGACTTCTCAGATTTCTTCATGCCGCCAGTGGCCAGTTTCGACAAGTCGGCATTACGGAGTTCGATCAATGTTCGCAGCTTTTTGGCAGACTCGATTGGACCGACATAGACGACGTTGCCAACCACGACGCTCCCGGCATCGACCGTCTTGGCCAGTGCGGCGATCACGTCACGCAGCGGAGTCGCTGGCACTGTCAAACTGACCGGCTGAGTGGGATCAATTCGCCGATCCAACACAATCGAGACATGATTCGATTCGGTGAGTTGCTGCAACGCCTGTCGAATCGAATCACCATCACCGCCTCCGCCACTCCATGTTCGGCCGATCTTCTGGTCCAGCGCGTCGTCAAACTTCCTGCCGGCAAACGGTTCGGCGGCGAGAACGCTCAAGGTCTGAAAAAGCAGCAAGCCAACTAATCCGAAGCGTAAGCGAGGGTGAACGCTTCGCAGACTTAGATTACGGCGAAGCGTTTTGAAGTATTCGCCCTCGCTGACGCTTAGGGTTTGTTCGGCTGCGCCGTTTTGCGATTCAGGAGATCTCTGCGTCGTTCGGAGGTTCGCGAGCATGTGGGTGCCTTCTCAGCATTCGGCTCGCCTCGCGGAGCGAGGCGGCTACGTGGATAGCGACGGCAATCCGACGCGCGGGCAGAGTTTCAACAACGGGCACTCGGCACAGTTGGGCTTGCGAGCGTTGCAGATTCGGCGGCCGTGATGAATCAGTCGGTGTGAGAAGTTGATCCACTCGGACTTCGGCAGCAACGTCGCGAGATCGTGCTCAATCTTCACCGGGTCGAGGTTTTTCGTCAGCCCCAGCAATCGTGTGAGACGTTTGACATGCGTATCGACCACCACGCCGGTCGGCAGTCCGAACGCCGTGCCGAGCACCACATTCGCCGTCTTCCGGCCGACTCCTGGCAACGCAGTCATCTCTTCAAGAGTGCGTGGCAACTCGCCGCCGAATTGATCAACCAACGCTTGAGCCATGCCGCGCAGGTTCGTCGCTTTGGCTCGGAAGAAGCCGGTTGACTGGACGATCTTCTCGACATCCTCCTGTTTCGACGCGGCGAGCGCGGCGGGCGTTGGAAACTTCGCGAACAGCGCCGGCGTGACCATGTTCACCCGCTCGTCGGTGCATTGAGCGGACAGGATCGTCGCCGCGAGCAACTGAAACGGATTGTCGTGCTTCAGGGCACATTCGGCATTGGCGTAGGTCTTGGCCAGTTGGTGAGCGATTTTGAGGGCACGTTGCTTTCGGTCATCACCGCGCGTGGCTTGTTGGAACTTGGGCATAATGAACTTAGCGAGGTTGAGAAGTTGCTCGTGGACTGCCGGATTCGAGCGGCGCTAGAATCCCGCCCTCGATGGCGACCAGTGAAAAGTAACCCGAAGCGTCAGCGAGGGCGAGTGCTCAAAGACGAGGACTCCAGCAGGCGCGTTTGAGCGTTCTCCCTCGCTGACGCTTTGAGGCTGTGAGTTTTTTCTGAAAGTCGATTCGGATCATTTTTCCCGGCAGCGGTTTTTTGCTGCGGGGTTTTTTGGTCCAGTTCGTGTTGGATTTTGGCAACGGGATTGTTGCCGTCGTTGGTCTCGATTCCTGGTCAGA
>SXKJ01000004.1 GCA_005778115.1 Planctomyces sp.
CAGTTTCACCACCTCTGCGCTCTTCGCTTCTCTGCGGTAAAAGTGACGGACACTTCCTTGTTTACCGCAGAGAAGCGAAGAGCGCAGAGGTAAGGCGGAAACGTCTTCATGGGGTTGGCAGAATTGTGTAGATACCAATGACACAAGGTCGGTGGCGTGAAGAACCGTGCCACTTCGGGTTAGTTGTCGGCGCACGACCCCCGCGATAGCGTACTGCCGCGTTTTCTGTCCAAAACGATCCGCGGCAATGAAGGAGACAACCATGCGTCGTTGGCTGTTGGCAGTCTGGGTGGCGAGCCTCTGTGGAATCGGAATTGATCGCGCGAATGCGGCCGATCTGCCCAAGCCGACGGGGGACGCGATCGTCTCGCCGGATTCGAAGTTGGAACTGCTTTTCACCCGGACGGCCAAGATTGAAGGTGGTCTGACCGAGGGACCGGCGGTTGCTCCGGATGGGTCGATCTACTTCTCGGACATCCCGATGGGGAGCGACAAGGGGATGATCCTGCGGTTCGATCCGAAGACCAAGAAGACGACGGTGTTCGCCGAAGACAGCCACAAGTCGAACGGCTTGATCTGCGATTCCAAAGGACGATTGCTCGCAGCCGAGGGATCGGATTTCGGTGGCCGTGGTGTCGCGCGCTACGATTTGAAAACCGGCAAGCGGACGGTGTTGGTTGATCAATTCCAAGGGAAAACGTTCAACGCGCCGAATGACATCTGCGTTGATCGGATGGGGCGGATTTATTTCACCGATCCCAAGTACGTCGGTGCCGAACCGCGCGAGTTGGAACATCGTTCGGTTTACCGCATCGACTCGGATGGATCGGCGATCGAGATCACTCACGACGTCGGCAAGCCGAACGGAATCGCAATCAGCCCCGATGGCAAGACGATGTATCTCGCCGATCACGACAACGGCACGGATCGCATCGGCTCAGGCGAGGCGAAGCCGGGCGCGATGAAGATCTATGCCTTCCCGCTGGGTGCGGACGGCAAAGTCAACGGACCGCGCAAGACGATTCTCGACTTCGGCGATCAGGCTGGCTGTGACGGGATGACGATCGATGAGAAAGGGAACATCTATTTGACCGCGCGCGGACTGAAGCGGCCGGGCGTGTTGGTCATCGACCCGACTGGCAAGGAGGTGGCGTTCATTCCGACGGGTATGCCGAATCAGCCCGCCAAAGATCCCGTCGGGATGCCCAGCAACGTCGAGTTTGGCATCGGCGACGAAGCGAACGTCTTGTACGTGACGGTCGATAAGAGCCTGTATCGCATCGCACTGAAGGCCAAAGGTTTTCATGTGCAATTCGCGAAGAAATGAACGAACCACACGGACTCTTACTGCAGCCAATCCGGCCGCTCCTCCACTTGGGGCGAGCGGCTTTGCATTTTGTCTTTCCACCGGCATGCCCGCTGTGCCAGGCCGACGTCGATCATTCTGAAGTTCAGCCGGTCTCAGCCAGGCTGTGTGGCAAATGCTTGAGCGAGGTTTCGAAGCCGCGCGGGAATCGGTGTCGTCGCTGCGGACTGCCGGTCGGGCCTTACGTGCGTTCAGACGAGGGCTGCCCGAAGTGCCGGTCGCACAAGTTTCGATTTCAGCAAGTCATTCGGTTCGGTCTGTACGACGATGCGTTGCGACAAGCCTGCATTCGAGCCAAAGCGACCACGCAATTCCCGCTGGCAGCCGCGCTCGCGAATCTCTTGTGGCTGTCGGAGCAACTCGATTTGCAAGCGGCCAACGTCGATGTGATCGCTCCGGTCCCCTGCCATTGGACTCGGAGAGTGATGCGACCGCATCACGCCGCGGAAACGATCTCGCGCGTGCTGGCCAAGAGATTAAAAAAGCCGCTGCATCGCAGCCTCCTCTGCAAGAAGCGATTGACGACGGATCAATCGGATCTGCCTGCCGCTCAGCGAAGGCTGAATCTGAAAGACGCCTTCGCCGTTCCGTGGCACTCAAGATCACCGACCGGCAAGACGGTGTTGCTGGTCGATGACATCCTGACAACCGGCACGACTGCCAACGAATGCACGCGGACGCTGCTGAATGCCGGAGCCAAACAAGTCATCGTCGCAGTCATCTCGGTGGTGCCTTAGTGAGCGGCACGGCGCTAGCCGCCGGTGGCAGTGCGATGAGTTTGCATTACCGGCGGCTAGTGTCCTGAGTTGTAAGTTCGTTGCATTGAAAACCCATCGAAATCCCGGCAAATCGCGAGCACAGTTTATCAACGAATTTACAACACAGGACACTAGCGCCGTGCCGCTCAGTCACTGAGACTTCATTCGCGGATTCTTCAAGAAGTAGAAGAAACCGTCTTCAGCTCCGCCGAGGAAATCGGGCACGCCGTCTCCGTCCCAATCGACGGTGGTGGGACTGACGTCGTGGCTGGCGATGTTGCGAGAGTCCAGCTTGCCCATGTCTTTGAAGAGCCACGTCCCGTCGCGCGACTCGACTTGCCGCAGCCAGTTTGCGTTCTCGGAGTTCACCAACAGGTCGAGCTTTCCGTCGCCGTCCCAATCGGTCGCACACAGCTTGCGACGCCCGCTCTTCCCTGCTCGGCCGTTGCTGAGCAATAGCGGTTGAGCTTGCTCGTTGAGAAATGCTCGGCGCGGCGGCATAAGTTTCAGTTGGCCGCCGATGCGCCGTCGCTCGAACAGCGACAGGTATCCTTCGTGGTCGAGCATCGCCAGATCGAGCAGTCCATCGCCGTTCCAATCGGCGAGCACCGGCGTTGTGCGCCATTGCGTGACTAACTCTTTGCCAACCGGAGTCCACCAAGTCCACGTGGGCTTCGGCGGCGTGTCCGACCATTCGACTTCGATGGGCTGCGGTTCCGCGAGCTTCGGTGACGTTCGCGTGCCGATGTTGCGGAGCCATTGCACTCGGCCCCAGATGGAATTGAAGACGATGTCCGGAAGTCCGTCGACATCCCAGTCGGCCACGTTGAGCGTCGTGTAGCCCCACTTGGCTTCGGCCGGTCCTTGAATCGAACCGTTCGGACCGGCCATCACGCGGAACGACTGAGTCGTAGCAGGCACACTCCGTGTGCCGTCCGCTGCATTCGGCACACGGAGTGTACCGTCTACTTTGAGCCGTCGCGGTGCGGCCCATTTCGGTGACGCGACTTTCGGGGCGCTGAGGTTCTCAAAGAACTCGATGTAGCCCGACGTGTTGCCACTCACGATGTCGATGTCCCCATCGCCGTCCCAATCAAAGCCGACCGGCGTCGCCAATGCACCGGATTGCAATTCGTTCGCCTCTTGCTGGAAGTAGCGCGGTGGCTCGAACTGCGGCAGTCGATCGATGACTCGGCCGGTGTTCTCGATGAACGCCACGCGGCCGTCTTCGTCGCCAACGATCAAATCGAAGTCACCGTCTTTGTCCCAGTCGAACGCGACCGGGACGATCATCTCTAAGTCCATCGTGAGCGGCTTGTCGCCGTGCATCAGACGCCGGCCTTTCGCGTACTTCGGCTGCGTGCGCGAGCCGATGTTCTCGAAGTAAGTGAATCCGTCGAGGAACTCGCCGCAGAGCAGATCGAGATCGCCGTCCCCATCGAAGTCCGCGAAGTTCGGCGACGGGCAACCGAACGTGTCGATGCGTTTGCCGTCCGCTTCGAGCAGCACTGGCTCAGCGTACTTGGGCTTCGCGGTCGAACCGCTGTTGCGCACCAGATAGATCAAGCCATGCAACGGTCCGTTTTTCCAATGCCCCTCCGCGTCCCAGGCGTCGTCCCAGCCATAGTCGGCCCAATCCTCGACAGCAACCACTAAGTCGAGTGCCCCATCGCCGTCGAACTCGACGTATCGCCATTGATTGTGCCGCACCTTGAAGAGTCCCTCGGTTTTTCCAACCGGCGTCCTGTGAATGTTTGCAGGCAGCGGGAGATTGACCGAGGCATCAATTCCATTCTTCAAAAAGTCGGGATGTTCGTTCCCCGCCGTGAGCACTCGCAGGCCCCCATCGACGTACGACGGCATCGTGTAATGCTTGCCCGCTCCGAGCCGTTTGGCCGCTTTGAAGACCGGGAGCTTTTCGCGCGGGCCGCTCGTGTTTTCGAACAGATACGTCCCGTTGTACGGCTTGTCGGGACAGACCACGATCAAGTCGTGATCGCCGTCGCCGTCTACATCCCACGGCACCGGCCAAGCCCACAGCCCGACTCCCAGATCAACTACCAAGCCGGGGTTGTTGTACTTGATCCGCTGCAAGCCTTCGGCGGCGAAGGTGTCGCTGAAACAGATCAACGCATAGGCCAATAACAACAGGACCAGTGACCTCATCTTGAATCATCCTCGTTGGCCGATGGCCGTGAGCCAAACACCGATGGCCGCGATCCCATTCTTCCTCATGCTTGAAAACGGTATTCCGGCGATCGGCTCTTGACCCATCGAATCAATGATAGCTTCCGTCGACCAGAGACCGGACAGGATCATCGTAAGAACTCTGGGGAATCGCCACGCTCGTGATAGAAGCGAAGTCCGCGCGGCGATAGCCTCTCTCGTCCAGACACTTGGGCCATCGGGATCGTCACTGGTTGTTGCGAGGTCACTCATGAAACGAAATGCAAAGGTCATCGTTGGGATTGTTCTCACGGCGGCGTTGTTGACGACCATGTTGCTGATTCGCGAAGGTCTCTCTCTGGGAAAACATTCCAGCGTCACCCGGATGTATGGTGGGGCCGATGGGCTGCGGACGGTGACTCAGCCGACAAAAGTCGAGGCATTTCGGCTCAAGCCCAACTTTAAGTACGACGACACGGCGTTCACCGATCCGAACAACAATTACGACGTCATCGCCGGACCGGTCTCTGTCCCTGAAAACATAGTCAACGAGCTTGGCACATCGCTGGTATCCACTCAGTCCTACGAATGGGACATTGCCAAGGGGTGTATGCCACAATTCGGAGTTCGACTGTCATTTCAGCGAGAGAGCGACCAAATGGATGTGTATCTCTGCCTGGATTGCCAGATTCTGTCGGTGATGCGAAACGGATCGGTCACTGGTGGAGGCAACTTTGATCCGATGAATGCGACTCTGGTTCGTGTGGCCAAGAGCTTGTTTCCGAATGACCCTGAAATCAAATAGCTGCGACACGCGGCTGGCGACGTTTAACCGGTTGAATCGTTATCGACTTCTTTGGAGGTATCTCGTGCCGAACTTTTCTGTAGTCCGCAGGGGGCTGTTGGCAGTTTCGATCCTGAGCGTCACCTGGGTGATGGCTGCCGCCGATGAACCCACCAATTCAACGGAAGCCGAAGCCAAGCATTTGGCCAACGTCCGCCAAGTGACCTTCGGCCTGCCCCGCGCGGGTGAAGGGTACTTCTCGGCCGACGGACAATGGATCGTGTATCAGGGGTATCCGATCGGGTATCCGTTCTATCAAATCTATTTGCAGCGACTGGATGAGAAGGTGCCCATGCTGCTCAGCACCGGCCGAGGCCGTACGACGTGCAGCTACTTCACCCCGGATGGCAAAACGATCCTTTTCGCATCGAGCCATACCGATCCGGACATCGAGCAGACCGAAGCGAAAGCGCGAGCACTCGCGAAGGAAGGTGGCCGGCCGCGCTATCAGTGGGACTTCGATCCGCACATGGAACTTTACACCATCACCCCCGACGGGACTGGCTTGAAGCGGCTGACGAACTCGCCCGGCTATGACGCCGAGGGAAGTTACTCACCGGATGGTAAGCAGATCGTCTTCACGTCGTCGCGCGACGGCGATCCGGACTTGTATGTGATGGACGCCGACGGCTCGAAAGTGCGGCAACTAACGAATGTGCCCGGCTATGACGGTGGGCCGTTCTTCTCGCCGGATGGGAAGTGGGTCATCTTCCGCAGCGATCGCGACAAGGAGCACATGTTGCAACTCTTCGCCATCTCAGTGGACGGCAAACGCGAAGTGCAGCTCACCAAGAACCTCGACGAGGTGAATTGGTGCCCGTACTTCCATCCGTCGATGAAGTACTTGGTCTGGGCCGGCGCGAATTACTCGCAAGGCCCGCGCGGCGCGAACTTCGATCTCTTTACGATGGACTTGGATTTCTCCGGCGGCGCACCGAAGGCCGGCACCGTCTCGCGCATCACCGATCACAAAGGGGCCGACATCCTGCCGGTCTTCAGTCCTGATGGCACCAAGCTGATGTGGACATCGACTCGCACCGCCGATGGCAGCAGCCAATTGTGGATCGCCGACTGGCTGCGGAAATGACCGTATCCGGGAAGGGGTCGGGAGCCAACACTGTTCGGCACGACGATTGATCTGGGCTGATTGGAACTCTGACAACGGGTGGTTTGCTTGCCGTCTGGATGCGTGAGGAGCGTCCGAGGCTGGCATGCGCCATCGAGCGCGCAGCAGAACACGGCACGGACACCGTTCTCGCAGTGATCCTCGAAGAGGAGGTCGGCGTTGTTTCGCGGCGTCGTGCTGTTGCAGTTTGGCGATGTGGGCGGTCAACGTGGCTTCATCGGCCCAGCCCATCAGGTAGTAGCAGATCATTTCCGACGTTCGCTTCGTCGGCTTGCGGCCGGTCCAGAGGCTGATCAGCAAA
>SXKJ01000005.1 GCA_005778115.1 Planctomyces sp.
ACCAGCAGGTTGCCCAGATACTCCTCCGGCAGTCCGTCCGACTCGTAGGCCAGGATGCCGGAGGGAGCTTCGCCGGTCCCCGCGACCATCGGCAGCGTGCCGGGAATCTCGCCGTTCCAGGCGGTGAAGGGGTGCAGTCCCTTGCGGCCGTTGCGGAAGCGGTAGCCGTAATCGCCTCCCGGAATCACATGCAACAGCCGACACGGCGGACGGCTGTCCGCGTCGTTGTCCACGGTGAAGAGCCGGCCGAACGCATCGAAGCAGCTCGCGTGCGGATTCCAAAACCCGGTCGCGATCTGGCTCAGCTTCGAGCCATCCAGCCGGCAACGATAAATGTCCCCCCCCTCGCCGCCCCCGCTGAGCGTCGTGCCGTCCGAACCGATGATCTTGTAGTCGGCTCCGAGGTTCTCGCCGAACCCGAAGTACATCCAGCCGAGCGCATCAATCGCAAACCCCGCCAGCCCGTTGTGCGGATAATCCCCCTTCGTGTCGAGATGCACGATCGACTCTTTGCGATCCGCTTTGTCGTCGCCGTCATCGTCGTGGAAGAGGAAGATTTCTCGGCGAGTGGCGATGTAAACGGAACTGAGCGGCACGGCGCTAGCCGCCGGTGTCTTCGCGGAATCACCGGCTGTTTTTTTTGAATCACCGGCGGCTAGCGCCTTGCCGCTCACAGGGAACCAGATCGGCCTCACGACAACGCTCATCGAGAACTTCAGGCCGTCGGTGAAGACGACGATCTTGTCCGCCTTGCCGTCGCCGTCCGAGTCGCTCATCACGAGCACTCGGTCACTCGGATGCCCCTTGTAGCCTTCGGGCGGGAAGTGCGTGTTACTCTCGATGGCGAACACTCGGCCCCGATGATCGACGTCGAGACCGGTCGGCGTGACGATCTGCGGATGCTCGGCGAAGAGTTCAATCTTCAACCGCGGGTCGAGCGACTTCGGCGGCTCTTCCGCCTGCGCGACGAAGTTGGTCATCAACATCACGAACAAGACCGAGTAGCGACGCATAGCAGACTCCTCAGCAGACTTCGCGAGCAAGTAGTTCGGACGCCAACGTCCGAACGCCCGGACGTAGGCGTCCGGGCTACGCGAAGATCGTCCGACAGCTTGATCCAAAAAGCCAGCGACTCGATAGCTGCCGTTTGGCGTGTGACACGATATGTTGTGGCCGACGTTTTCATCGTCCTCAACTCATCACCCGAGACTCTCAACGCAACATGCCAACAACTCATCGCATCGCCGTCATCGCGGGTGACGGCATTGGCCCCGAAGTCATTCGCGAAGCCATTCGAGTCGCCGATGTGGCGGCTCCGAAGTCGGACGCTCGGTGCGAGTGGACTCACTTTCCGTGGGGGACCGACTACTACTTTCAAAACGGGCGGATGGCTCCGGCCGATTACCTCGACACGCTGGCCGGGTTCGATGCGATCTTGCTGGGAGCGGTCGGGCATCCGAGCGTGCAGGATCACGTCACGCTCAACGGGTTGCTGTTGCCGATTCGGCGGCGGTTCGATCAGTGCGTCTGCTTGCGACCGGCGTACCTGTATCCCGGCGTCGAAAGCCCGCTGCGGAACAAGCCGGGAGGCAGCATCGACATGCTCGTCTTCCGTGAGAACACCGAAGGGGAATACGCCAACATCGGCGGCTTCCTGTATCGCGGGATGCCCGATGAGTCGGCGATTCAAACGAGCATGTTCACTCGCAAAGGCTGCGAACGCATCATCCGCGCGGCGTTCGAGAAAGCGGCGACTCGGCCGAAGCAGCGAGTCGCATCGATCACCAAAAGCAACGCTCAAGGCTACGGCATGGTCCTGTGGGACGAATGCTTCGCTCGCGTGGCCGCCGAGTTTCCCAACATCGCGACCGAATCGCTGCTGATCGACCGCGCCGTGATGGAATTCGTGCGCCGCCCCGAATCGTTCGACGTGGTCGTGGCCAGCAATTTATTTGGCGACATCCTGACCGACCTCTCGGCGATCATCGTCGGCAGCATGGGCCTCGCCGCCAGCGGCAACATCGACCCGACTCGCGGGTATCCCAGCATGTTCGAGCCGGTCCACGGTTCCGCTCCCGACATCACGGGAAAGGGCATCGCGAATCCGCTCGCGGCGATCTTGTCGGTCGCGATGATGTTTGAGCATCTGCTTCTCGACGTTGCGGCCGCGAGCATTCATCAAGCGGTGAAAGATTTGCTGGCATCGAACGGATTGCGAACACCGGACTTGGGCGGCAGCGGCACGACGGAGCAGGTCGGCATGGCGGTTCGTGAACGCGTTGCGTAGGTTGGGATTCCATCCCGACCGCTTTGTTGATCGAGATTCGTTCGCGGCGATGAAGGAGGTCGGGACAGAGTCCCAATCTACAGGTCCGACGCTTTCAGCTTTCCTCGGTCGTCTGGGACTTGGTAGAGCTTTTGCAAACGTGCGACCTCGGCCTTCAGGTCTTTGACGAGGTCAGCATTCGCGGGATCGGCGTAGATGCTGTGCATCTCGTTGGGGTCCGCCTTGAGGTCGAACAGTTCCCACTCGTCTTCGTTGTAGAAGTGGATCAACTTGTGGCGGTCGGTGCGCACGCCGTAGTGGCGGCGGACGGCGTGGGAGGCTCCCCGGTCGGAGAAGAATTCGTAGTAGTGGTAGTAGATGCTCTTTCGCCAATCGCTGGGCGTTTCGCTTTTGAACAGCGGAACAATGCTGCGGCCTTGCATGTCTTTGGGAGCCTCGATGCCCGCGAGATCGAGGAACGTTTCAGCGAAGTCCAGGTTCTGCACGAGGTCGGTATTCACCGAGCCGGGCTTGGTCACGCCGGGCCAACGAGCCAGTAGCGGCATGCGCAGCGATGGCTCGTACATGAACCGCTTGTCGAACCAGCCGTGGTCGCCGAGATAGAAGCCTTGGTCGGATGAGTAAATCACGACCGTGTTCTGGGCGAGGCCAGTGTCGTCGAGATATTTCAGGACTCGGCCGACGCCGTCATCGACGGCGGCGACGCAGCGCAGGTAGTCCTTGATATAGCGCTGATACTTCCAGCGTACGAGTTCTTTGCCGGTGAGTTTGGCTTTCTCGAACGCGGCGTTTTCCTCGTCGTAGGCTTTGTGCCAGGCGGCGAGTTGTTCGGGGGTAAGGTTTTTGGGCGGATCGAGCTTCAGGTCGAAGCGGGTCATCGTCTTTTCGATGGTCATGTCCTGTTTGTGAGCGGCAGTGCCTCGGCCGGAGTAATCGTCGAAGAGCGTGTCCGGCTCTGGGATCGTCACGTCTTTGTAGAGATCAAAATATTTCGGCCCCGGCTGCCACTCGCGATGCGGGGCTTTGTGCTGCCACATCAACATGAAGGGTTTGTCTTTGTCTCGGCCTTTGTCCAACCAGTCCACCGCGAGGTCGGTGAGGATCTCGGTCGTGTAGCCGGTGTGCTGCATTCGTTTGCCGTCGCGGATCATCGGCGGGTTGTAGTAGGGGCCTTGGCCGATCAGGATGTCCGAGTAATCAAAGCCGGTCGGATTGCTGCCGAGATGCCACTTGCCGATCAGCGCCGTTTGATAGCCGGCCTTTTGCAGCAGCTTGGGAAATGTTTGCTGCGCTCCGTTAAACGACTCGCCCCCTTCGTTGGTCTTGTAGCCGTTTAAGTGGCTGTGCTTGCCGGTGAGGATGACGGCTCGGCTGGGGCCGCAGATCGAGTTCGTACAGAAGCAGTTCTGAAACCGCATCCCCTCGCTCGCGATGCGATCGAGGTTCGGCGTTTTGTTGATCTTCGAGCCGTAACAACTCATCGCGTGAGCGGCGTGGTCGTCGGTGAAAATGAAGATCACGTTGGGCCGCTTGGCATCGGCGGCAGGCGAATCGTGGACGCCAAAGACCAGAGTCACGCAGGCGGCCAGGAACAGTCCGAGTGTGGTAAGGCGGCTCATGTGGGAGTTCTCGTGAAGGTAAGAAAGTCGATGCCGAACAACGATCGCTGAAGAGAGTCGATTCACCTCGGAGTGTCGGTGTTCGGCGGCGGTGCGCTGAGCGGCGGTGGTTTGCTGAGAGATTCCACGATTGCCATTCGTGCTTGGAAAAGTTCATTCATCGACGACTTCACTCCGGGCAAGTGCGTGACCAGCTTGTCGAACGCATCGCGTGAGATGCTGATGAGATCCAGCGGCGTCTTGGCCATCACGGCCGCGCTGCGGGGTTGGTCGGAGATCAGGGCCATCTCGCCAAAGACGTCACCATTCTTGAGCGTGGCCAACGACTGGCCATCGCGTTGCACGTCCGCTTCACCCTTCACGACAACATACAGCTTGTCGCCGAAGTCCCCTTGGTCGAAGACCGATTCGCCGGTATGGAAGTGCTCGCGCAAAACCGAGTCGTCATAGAAAATGTGGACTTCGGTAATGTCGCGTGGCAGGAACATGTCGAGCACCCAGTCGGTCAAGATGCGCCACTTGCGGTCCAGTCCTGGAACTTTGCTGAGATAGACCGCTCGCCAGAAGACCCACGCGATGAAGCCATGCAGTTTGATCCCCATGACTTCCGCCACGGCCGACATGTGCCCCAGCGAGGCGAGTTTACCCAAACCGGTGAAGGAGAATCGTCGCATCGGTGTGCCACGCAGTGTGGCGAGAATGTTCGACGCACAGGTGTGAGCTTGTCGCAAGGCGTGCTGAGCGGTGGGAGGAGACATGATTCCGTCTGGTTGCGGCACGGCCGCGCAGTCGCCGAGTGCCCACAGGTGAGGCGTTCCAACTACGTGCATTTCCGGAGTAACGACGATGCGGCCCCCTTTGTCTTTCTCGACCGGCAGTTGTTCGACTAAACGATGCGGCGCGGCGGGGACGGTGGCCACCACGGTACGCGAGAGAATGACTTCTGGCTCGGTGGAGTGTTTCGATTGCAGGACCGCCCCTTCGGCGGTCACCGCGCAAAGTCGCGTGTGCAGGCGGATTTCGATGCCACGTTTTTCCAGAATGTCCTGGGCGTACTTGGCGAGGCTCGCACCCAATTCGGGGAGGATCCGATCGGCGCTTTGCAGCAGCACGACGCGCAGATCGCTGGCTTTGATCGTCTGATAGGACGAAACGGCGCTGATCAGGAAGTCGTGAAGCTCGGCGATACATTCCACCCCGGAGAAGCCACCTCCACCCACCACAAAAGTGAGCAACCGCCGGCGCTCGTCCGGGTCGGTTTCGTTGTCCGCCTCTTCGAGCACCTGCACGATGGCGGTTCGCAGTCGCAGTGCGTCGCCGAGGTATTTAAACGCGATTGCGTGCTCGCGCATCCCCGGCACCATGTCGTAATTCAGCCGAGACCCCAGCGCGACCACGAGGTGATCGAACGGCAGCTCCTTTTTCTTCGGGAGGAATTCCGGCCCCAGCGTCACGATCTGCCGCTGCATGTCGATGCCGACAATCTCGCGAGTATGCAGTCGCGTCCGCTTGGCCATGCGGCGGATTGGCGTGATGACATGCAACATCTCGATTGTGCCGCTGATGACTTCCGGCAGCAGGGGCTGGAAGACCATGTAGTTTTCCAGGCTGACCAGCGAGATTTCGTATTGATCCCGCTCGGCCCAAAACATCGCTTTTTCGAGGTACACCGCGGTGTACACGCCCGCAAAGCCGCCACCCAGGATGAGTATCCGCTTCTTCTCGTGACTCATGGTGTGCAGTGCTCGGTGGAGATGATGGCGGCGGCGACGACGGGAGTTGATTGGGCAACACTGTCAAACTCTCGGTTCGAAATGTCAAGCAGCCCTCAAGCCACTGCGGGGAAAGTGGATGAGTTGCGGAGAATGTCGCAGCGAGAAACGTAGGGTGGGACGAGTCATCGAGACCCACCACAAGCCAGGATTGATCTGGTGGGTCTCGATGACTCGACCCACCCT
This sequence comes from Planctomyces sp., assembly GCA_005778115.1. Classification (GTDB taxonomy): domain Bacteria; phylum Planctomycetota; class Planctomycetia; order Planctomycetales; family Planctomycetaceae; genus SXKJ01. The sequence goes on from SXKJ01000005.1 coordinate 5,865, forward strand.
ACGTTTGAAAAACTGTTGCGAGCCTTATCATGCTCGCCATGAGCTTCTATTCGCCAAGCTGGTTGCAGGAAGGACAAGGGATTCCGCCAACTTTGCGTTGGGCGTTTTCGACGGAGGCCCCGTTGGTGGCGCTCGACATGGGACGCGAATCGGGCGAAGTGCTGGTGGCAGATGAGACCGGTGGCTTGTATCGGCTCGACCGCCGGGGGCAGTTGTTGACGGTGTCGCGTGGGCTGCGCGGAGTGCGCTCAGTCGCCTGGTCGGACTCGAATGCTTCCGGAGCGGTGATTGTTGGCGAACGAAAAGTCTTTCGACTGAATGGGCAACTTGAAGCGGAATGGTCGGTCGGATTGCCGGAGGTGGCGCTGGGGATCGCACTGGCTCCGTTTGGCCGACAGACGGCGATCAGTCTGGCGAACGGCGGCAATCTCGTGCTGGGAGATCAAAGCGAACAGCTCACCGTGTTCGACACGATCCGACCGCTGAAGTGGATTCAATTCCTGTCGAGCGAAGCGGTACTGATCGGCGCGGCGGACTACGGGCAAGTCTGTGCTCACCGACTGAACGGCGAACAGCTTTGGAGCGAGAAATGTTTCACGTCACTGGGCGAGATTTGCGCGGCGGCTGACGGCGAGACGATCCTGCTGGCGGGATTCAATCAGGGGATTCAATCGCTCCGCGGCGACGGTTCGACGGGGGACTCGTATTTGATCGAAGGGACCGTCTGCCGCGTCTCGTGTAGCTTCAACGCCGACCGGATCGCCGCCGCGACGTTGGAGCGACAACTGTATTGGCTCGATTCAGACGGCCAACTGCTGTGGGCCACTGAAGTCGATGACGAGATCGTGCGCGTGATCTGTGACCCACTCGGCGAATGGTTGCTGGTCGGCCTGAGCTCCGGCCACATCCTGCGACTGGATTGGGAAAGTTGAGGAACGGCGCGATCGTAGTGCCCCATTTGTGTGGTCGAACGAGCGACACAGACTCAATAAATTGAGTCACTACAAGCGCTACTCGGCCAGTTCTTCTTTCCGTAGCTCAACGAGAATTCCGCCGAGCTTCAAAAAGCGATGAACTCGCGAGAACCAGAGTTGCCGATTCCACGCAAGCCCCGTTTGAGCACACGCATGTCGCAGCTCATCGCGATTGAACGTGCGGCAGCGCCACATCCGGCCGTTGAGAAATCCGGTGTAGGTATCCTCGGTCGCCGCGAGCAGCAGGCTGCCTCCCGGCTTGAGCACTCGATGCAGTTCCGTCAGCCCCGGCAGAGGGTCCGGGAGGTATTCCAAAACGTAGCCGCAGGTGACGCAGTCGAAAGAGTTGTCGGCAAACGGCAGATGCGTCATGTCTGCGGCGATGTACCACGGTCGCGTCTCGCCATGTGCTTGACGTGACTTCATCGACTGTCGAGCTCGGCGGAGCATCTGTGGCGAGAGATCGCACGCGACGATTTGCACTTCCGGATGCGTGTGCTTCAGCAGATGACCGAGGATCTGGCCAGCTCCGGAACCGACATCCAAGATCGACTGAAACCGGCCGAGATCAAAATTCTGTTTCCGCAACATTCGGCCAATCAATGGCTGATGCAACGAGACGAGACTGGCGATCATCAACATCGCACCGGCCGGGCCGTCGTAGAGCCGACGGACTCGGCTGCGGTATTGCTGCAAGGGGACGCGCTGGAAGCCTCGGAATTCAACCAGGCGACGGAACGCCCGCTTGTGCAGCGCGGGGCGAGTCATTCGAGGTGGCTCAATGGGTGTCATATCAGTGATCGGCGGACCGAATTCAGCAGGAGAAAACTCAAAGCATCGGACGTTCTACAGCGGCTTCCGGAAATTGTCATCTTCACCACTGACTGCCGATGGAACTCGACACTGACTCGGACAGCATCAGCATCGCGTCGCCATAGCTGTAGAAGCGATATCGCTCACGAATCGCCGCCGCGTATGCCGCTTGAATGTGCTCCAGTCCCGCGAACGCGGAGACGAGCACAAGCAGCGTGGAACGAGGCAAATGAAAATTGGTCAGCAACCCATCAACCACACGAAACCGGTATGGTGGTCGGATAAAAATGGATGTGGTCCCGCGCCACGGACGGAGTTGCCCGTCAGCCGCCGCCGTTTCAAGCGTCCGCACTGAGGTCGTCCCAACCGCCACGATTCGCCCGCCTCGCTCGCGAGTCTCATGAATCGTCTGCACGGCCGGTTCACCGATTTCACACCACTCCGAGTGCATCAAGTGCTCGCTGAGTGTCGTCGCTGAGATTGGCCGAAATGTCCCCAGCCCGACATGCAGTGTCACCCGCGCGATTCGAATGCCTCGACCTTCAATGTCCGCCAACAATGACTCCGTCAGATGCAGCCCTGCCGTTGGAGCGGCCACCGAACCGGGATGGCTGGCGTAGGTCGTTTGATATCTCTGCCAATCCGAACCGGTCGCCACCTTCCGCTGCATGTACGGCGGCAGCGGCATCGTGCCAAACTGCTGAAGCAGCGAAAACGCGTCACCGGCCGGCTCCGGCCGCATCCGCCAGACGCCATCTGGTTCGCGGTCGATCAGCGTCAGGTGCAGCGACTCCGGAGCACTCGGCGGATCATGGCCGAGTGGAATCAACACGACTTGCTCACCCGATTTGAGATAACCGCGCGTCTGGCCGATCAGCCGCCAATCGCCGTTCTCCGCTTGCCCGAGATACAGCCCTTCCCATTTCCCGCCGGTGTTCGCTCGCCGCCCAATCAGACGAGCGGGCAGCACTCGCGTGTCGTTGAGCACCAGACAATCACCCGGCCGAAGCAGGTCTGCCAACCCGCGAATTCCGCGATGCTGGATCGCCCCCGTCTGCCGATCGAGCACCAACAGCCGCGAAGCATCCCGCTCTGGCAGCGGCTCTTTGGCGATCAGCTCTGCCGGCAATTCGTAGTCGTACAGAGAGACGTCGTCGAACGGGCGATCCACGTTTGGTGTGACGGAAGACGATTCGGAAATGGACTCGCTCGACATGCCATTTTACTCGTATGGTCTCGGAGAGAATGAGGCGTGATCGGAGAAAGGTCGTTACATGAAGGACGGGATCGTATTGCCTGCGAATGACTCCGGCGAACGTCCGCCGCCCATCCGAATCGCCTTCTGCATCACGGATCTCGATGTCGGCGGTGCCGAGCGAATGTTCGTCGAACTCGTGACCCGATTGGACCGAAATCGTTGGGAACCGCGAGTCTATTGCCTGTCCGGTCCCGGAGCCTTGGTCGCACGCCTGCAAGCCGCCGAGATTCCCGTCATCTGCTTCGGTGCCAAGAGCACTCGCAATCTGGGAGTCTTTCAAAGGCTGACCACAGAGTTGAAGAAGTTTTCGCCGGCTTTACTTCAGTGCTTTCTGTTTCACGCCAACATCCTGGGCCGCATGGCCGCTTGGCGAGCCGGAGTGCCTCGTGTCGTGTGCGGAGTTCGCGTTGCCGAACGTCGCAGTCGTGTCCCACTGTGGCTGGATCGGCTGTCTCAGGGATTTGTCGATCACAATGTCTGTGTGAGCCAAGCGGTCGCTGAGTTCTCGATTCACCAGGCCGGACTCAAGGCGTCCAAGATCAGCGTGATCCCTAATGCGGTCGACTTCGACCGGTTCGCGAATGCGGTGGCTGTCGATCGCTCGAAATTGGGATTGTCGGCCGCTCCGTTAGCTTTGTTTGTGGGGCGACTCGATCCACAGAAGGCTCCGTTCAATCTGCTGGAGGCGTTCGGCAATCTGCTGTTGCGGCATCCCGATTGGCAACTTCTGTTTGTCGGCGACGGCTCGCTGAAGGCGTCGATGGACGAATGGGTCGCGCATCGCGGCCTTGGTCATCGCATTCGAATCGCGGGTTGGAGGCCGGATGTGCCAGAGCTACTCAAGGCCGCCGACCTCCTAGTGCTCCCATCGTTGTGGGAGGGGATGCCCAACATCGTGTTGGAGGCAATGGCAGCGGGGCTACCGGTAGTGGTGAGCCGCGTGGAAGGGACCGACGAGCTCATCCGAGATGGCGAGACTGGACTGCTTGTGACTCCCGGTTTGCCAACCGAATTGGAGCATCAAATCGAAGCGGTCCTCACCACTCCGGAACTTTCTTCGAGGATCAGAACTGCCGCGCAACTGGCTGTTCAGAAGCAGTTTACGATGGGCCGCATGGAGTCCGCTTATGAGCAACTCTATGCCCGTCTAATCGATGTCGATGGTCGCTGACCTCGCTGTAAACGGCTTCAAAAAAAATCTTCTAAATCGGCAATTGATGACCGCGATTGGACCTGCGTCGATGGCCGTGTGCGGAAGTGTGCTCACATGGGAAATGATGCTTGACGGTTTGAGGCTTGGCCAGGATATTGGGGCCGTGTGGTTGGTTGTGGGGAAAATTGGTGATTAGATGGCCCTCACCGGCACCTACGAGCGAACGGTGGATGACAAGAGCCGGATCGCGGTCCCCAAGCAACTTCGCGAAGCGTTCAGTTTAAGAAATGGGAACTCAGGAAATGGCACTGACGAGAATGGTGTGACCCACCTTTTTGTCGGACCAGGAGACGATCAATCGCTGGTGGTGTATGCCCCCGCCGATTTCGAGAAGCTGGCTCAACGGATGGATTCCAGTTCTTCCACACGAGCCGAGGTTCTCAAATACGAACGGTTCTTTTTTCCCCGAGCAGAGAAAGTGGAGTTCGACGGTCAGGGACGCATCCGCCTTCCGGAGCGATTGGCCGCTCACGCCAAGCTGCAACGAGAAGTGATGCTGCTGGGAGTTCGAGACCACGCGGAGATTTGGGACAAGGCCCTGTGGACGGAGTTCGAGAAACAACACACCGCCCACTTCGACGAGTTTGCCCAAGCCGCGTTTGCACGAGTTACCCCGCCACCCGCTTGATGGAATCAAGCCAATCCTTGCCGACCAAACTCAACTGCATCTGCCCAATTGAGGATCAACGAGTGAATTCCGCTGGCTAACCGGGCTGCGGAGAATGGCGATCACGGAAGATCGCCTGATTGAGAGCGGGAATGCGAGTGCGTCCGCATTCTCCATGAAAACGCCTGGCCGACAGGATGTCGCGACCAGGTGTTTTTGTTTTTGAGGCGGTCGATTGACGGGACCGTCCAATCAAACGGGGTGCAGAACAACAATTCGCTGACCACACGCTGTAACCCGACCCCTCGTGGGTCGGTTGATTTCGGAATTTCGTCGAATCCTCCAGGCAGCAAGGGCCTGGGCTACAGGAATTCCGAATGTTGTTTTTCATCCAATTAAACGACCCCGCGGCGCTTCAGTTCGGCAACGACCGTCTGCACGATCGCACTCACGTCCTGAGTCTTCAGATCGCCTCCCGATGCCGGACAGCCGCCGATCGGTTCGTCCGTGAAGCCGTGCTGTGAGAGCATACATTGCAGCGTCTTGCTCAAGGCAACGAGATCCGTCACTTGCTGTTCTGACTGCGGTTGCCGGCCGATACCCATGTTGAAGCCGCGAAGATCGACGGCCGAACGGAAGCCATTGGGAAACTCGGCCGAGTAGATCATCGTGTCGAATAGCGTCACAAGATCGAACTGCACCCGTCGAGCTTCATCCAGCCGACCGCCCAGCGTCAGGTCATAGAGCAATCGTGTCACTTCCGGCACGACTCCCGACGAGGCATTCGTCCCGCCGTCGCAGCCGATCAGCAGCATCGGCATCAAGGCCGCGTCCCAGCCGGTCATGAATGCGAACTCGGGTCGGTTGGGGCGGACCGCTTGAATCATGCGGATCATGTGGACGATGTCGCCCGAACTGTCCTTGATCGCGACGACCTTCTCGCATTCATCGGCGAGCCGTCGCACCGTCGGCACGTCGATCGGGCTGGCGAACATCGGGATATTGTAGAGCGTTACGTCGATCGGCGTGTTCTTGGCGATCTCTTTGAAGTACGCATACACCGACGCGGGGCTGAGCTTGTAGTAGAAGGGGGCGACGATCGCGACCGCTCGGCAGCCGAGTTCGTGGTAGTACTCGCAGGCCCTGATCGTCTCTTTGACGTTGGCCTCGGCCGCACCGGCCAGGATGGGAACTCGGCCACGAGTCTGGTCGGCGACGATTTCGATGACCCGGCGGCGTTCCTCGACCGTGAACCGAGTGAATTCGCCGGTCGAGCCGTTTGGATACAGCCCATGCACCCCCTTGGCGATCAGCCAGTCGATGTACCGCCGCAGTTCCGGCTCGTTGATCTCCCCTCGGCAATCGAGCGGGACAAGATTTGGCGTGAAAATCCCTTGCAGTCGAGCGGTCATGAGTCGGTCCTGATCCTGATTTGTCATCCCCCCACTGGGCTTGCCCCAGTGGCTCGCGGGCTTTTGCACTACTCGAATGATTGATCGGCAGCGGCGTAGTGCAAAGGCCAACGAGCCACCGGCACAAGGCCGGTGGAGAGACTGTGATTGTCGCGATCTCGCACGACACTCATACGTCTCGGCCCTTGCCTGATCGGCATGTTTGACACAATCCGGCAACTCAGCCAGCCGCTGGCCAAGTGACTCGGAAGGTCGTGCCGTTTTCCGGCGACGAGTCGCAGTCGATCTGGCCGCCGTGCAGTTCGACGATCCGCCAGCACTTGCAGAGCCCGAAACCCAAGCCTCGCCCAGCTTGGCGGCCGGAGAAGAACGGATCGAAAAGGTGTTCGCGTTCGATGGCCGATAGTCCAACGCCTCGATCTCGCACGACGAGCATTGCTGATCGCCCCATATCCGCTTCGCGGCGAGAGCACTCAACGGTGATGGAACCACCAGACGCCGACGCATTCAGGCTGTTGAGCAACAGGTTGCTGATCACCACTCGCAACTGAATCGGGTCCGCGAGGATCGGCACTGACGACTCGCCGGCCCGAACGACCGTCAGAGATTTTCCTCGCAGGGATTCGTCCAACTTGCGAACGACGTCGTCCACGACTTCCACCAGATTCAGCGATTTCGGCTCTGGCTTCGGCGGCCGAGCAAAGACCATCAAGTCGCCGATCATGTCGCGAATTCGCAGTGCCTGCGCCCCAATGGTCAGCAGAGCTTGTCGCCGTTCGGGGTTGCTCTCCCCTTTGAGCAGCAATTCGGCTCGGCCAACGATCGTGGCGACGGGGTTGTTGATCTCATGACCGGCCCCGGCGGCGAATTCGGCGAGGGCTTCGAGCTTTGCTCGAAGAAAGGCGTCCGAGGTCGAGATGTCGGGGGACTCGGACACGGTGCTCGCCTCGGAAAAGACAAAGCGGGGATGAATCCCCGCACTCCAAATAAAAGAAACCCGGCCTCGAAACCGAGGCCGGGTTTGTAGTCGCTTCTCTCAAATTTCAAATTTCAAATCTCAAATCTATTTCACTGCAACCGGCTCGACGTCCAGCAGCAGGCAGATGCGTTCGATGAGGTTTTCCACCTCGAACGGCTTCTGCATGAACTCGTTCGCGCCGTTGGCTTTCAGGTCTTCGATCTTATCCTGCTCGACCATGCCGCTGATGCAGATGATCTTCACGTCGTCCAGCGAGTTATCGCTGCGGACTCGTTGGCAGACTTCCTTGCCGTTGATGTCCGGCAGCATCACATCCAGAACGATGACGTCCGGGTGATATTCGCGGACCATCATGCCGGCGTCGAAGCCGTTGTTGGCCACGCGAATCTCGAAGCGGCCGTCCGCTTCGAGCGCATCGCGGATCAGTTCCACGAGTTCCTCGTCGTCATCGACGATCAGAGCCTTGCGGCGACCGCTTTCGAGGGCATCGGTGGGGATGCCGTTCTCTTTCATAAAGCGATACAGGATGTCGCGCGGGATGCGGCGGAACCGCGAACCGGGGACGCGAAATCCTCGCAACTGGCCGGAGTCGAAGCAGCGAATGATCGTCTGCTGACTCACCTTGCAAATCTTGGCGGCTTCGCCGGTGGTAAACACGGTTTTCATCAGGCATCCATCCTTTTGACTGGCCGATCCGCCTGATGTCTCAGTCCTCTGAGAGCCGGTCGGATGCGGTGAGACTTCCTTGTCCTTCGCAGTGCTGACGATGGCGAACGTTGCTGGCAAACTTTCGCGAGCTTAACTGTCTTATCGGATATCTGGGGCGTTCGCATTGAGCCAATCTACCAGCTTTAGCCCGGCAGTGATTGTTGACTATTCTTTGAAAACGTGTCAACAGGCGTTTTCCGACTCAGAACCCCCGATGTGAGGAAGCCACAGAGTCGCTCAACCCAACGCACTTTGTCGAGTCCAGCAATCCTTGCCGCAGAGCCGCATAAAGTAGACGAGTCACTCTGTGACTCGTCTAAGTTAGCTACGTCGCCATCCGCGTCGGCTCGGTCAGATACAGCATCAACACCGCGAGATCGGCCGGAGTGATGCCGCTGATCCGACTCGCTTGCCCGACGTGACGTGGGCGGACGCGAGTCAGCTTCTCCTTAGCTTCGGCGCGGAGTTGTGGGCAGGCATGGAAATCAAAGGCGTCTGGGATGCGAACGGTATCGACTTGTTCCTGCCGTTCGATCGTCGCCGTCTGCCGACGGATGTAGCCGGCGTACTTGGCTTCGATCGAGAGTTGCTTCGCGGCCAGAGCCGGCAGATTCAACGACCGCGCCTCTTCGCTGAACTCGCAGACGTCGGGCCATTCGGTCAATGGCCGGCGTAGCCACTCTTCGAGACTGTGCCCCTGATGAAACTTCTTGACGGCCAACTCGGAAGCCACCGCGATCGCGGCTTCGTGAGCTTCCCAGCGGCGCACCCGTTCGCCCGACGCCAGCCCGACGCGAGCACCAATCGGCGTCAGTCGCCGATCGGCATTGTCGTGGCGCAGCAGCAGGCGGTATTCGGCTCGCGAAGTAAACATACGGTAGGGCTCATCGACCCCTTTTGTCACGAGGTCGTCGATCATCACCCCCAGATACGCCTGGCTGCGGTCCAAAATCAGTGGCGGTTTATTAGCGATCTTTAACGCCGCGTTGGCCCCGGCGAGCAGTCCCTGCCCGGCCGCTTCTTCATATCCGGTCGTCCCGTTGATCTGCCCCGCGAAATACAGCCCTTCGACCCGCTTCGTTTCGAGCGTCGCGTGCAACTGCGTCGGCGGAGCGAAGTCGTACTCGACCGCGTAGCCATAGCGCATGATCTCGGCCCGTTCGAGGCCGGGGATCAAATGCACCAACTCCTCCTGCACATCGCGCGGCAGGCTGGTCGAGATGCCGTTGCAGTAGTACTCGCAGGTGTGGCGGCCTTCCGGCTCTAAGAAGATGTGGTGGGCGGTTTTGTCCGCGAACCGCACCACTTTGTCTTCAATGCTCGGACAGTAGCGGGGACCGGTCGATTGAATCTGGCCCGAATACATCGGAGCCCGATGCAGGTTAGCTCGGATCAGGTCGTGGACTCGCTCGTTCGTCTCCGTCAGATGGCAACACATCTGCGGCTGAGTGATCGCGTCGGTCAAGAACGAAAACGGCTGCGGCTCGGCGTCGCCCGGTTGCTCCTGGGTGACCGAGAAATCAATCGTGCGCCCATTGATCCGGCACGGCGTGCCCGTCTTGAATCGTCGCAGTTCAAAGCAGAGTTCCGTGAGGGTTTGAGACAATCCCGTGGTTGTCCCTTCGCCTGCTCGGCCACCGGACGCTTTGGCCTCGCCGGTGTGCATGATCGCTTGCAGGAACGTGCCAGTCGTGATGACGACCGCTTTGGCTCGGTAGCTCGCTCCCCCTTTGACGCGGACGGCGGTGATGGAGGCAGTGGGTAGTGGGCAGTGGGCAGTGGAAGAACTCTCCGATTGTTGCTTTTCACCACTGCCCACCGCCCACTGCCTACTGCCTACTTCCAGTCCCTCGACCACTTCTTGGCGAAGCGTCAGATTCTCCTGCTGCTCGACGCGCCACTTCATGGCGAACTGATACGCCTTCTTGTCGGCCTGAGCACGCGGGCTGTGCATCGCCGGCCCCTTGGTCTGATTGAGCATCCGAAACTGGATTCCGGTCTCGTCGATGACCCGCCCCATCTCGCCGCCGAGCGCGTCGATCTCGCGAACGATCTGTCCTTTCGCGACGCCGCCGATGGCCGGATTGCAGCTCATTGCGGCGACCATGTCGCAGCTCATGGTCAGTAAAGCCGTCTTCGCCCCCAGCCGAGCCGCTGCCAACGCCGCTTCGCAGCCGGCGTGCCCGGCCCCGATCACCACCACATCAAAATCGTAGATCACGTCACTCATTACCGGCTCTCGCGACTGTCGTCGTTCAAAAGTAGCAGGCACACTCCGTGTGCCGTCCGCTTGGGGGTTTCCAAAAACCGGCGAACAATGGCGGCGGCACACGGAGTGTGCCTGCTACTATTTCGTTCGGGAATTCGAGGCGGGATCATATCGGCATGAGCGGCCTCAACCAGTTCACGGCGTACCTGTTCTCCAGCGGCGATGCGTTCTTCGTCGGAGCGGCACTGATCGCCTTAGGCCGAGCGACCGCTTGGCAATTCCGCACACATCGGTTTGCGAAGTGGCCGCGACTGGTGACGGTGCTGGGAGTCCTCTTCATCGCGTTGTCGATGACGCCGCTCCCTTGGTGGCTGTACGGCCTCTGCCTGATTCCTCCGCTCGTTAGTTTGAACGTGCCGTTCCGCGCTGCCGACCAAGCTCGTTGGCCGCGAATCGTTCGCCGAGTTCAGCCAATCGTTGAATTCATGTTGCTCGCCAGCGTCACCGCCGAGTTGATCGAGCGGCACCGCCTGCACGTTCCACCGCTGGCCACTTTGCCGGCCGAGGTGCATGTCATCGGCGATTCCCTGAGTGCCGGCATCGCCAGCGAACAAGAGCGTCTCTGGCCGAATTTGCTCGCGAGCGAATGGCACATGCCGGTGCGGAATTACGCTCAAGCCGGAGCCACCACCGCGTCCGCATTTCGGCAGGCCGAAGAGATCGAATGCGATGACTGCCTCGTGCTGATCGAGATTGGCGGCAACGACCTGCTCAGCGGCCGAGACTCACGGCAGATCGAAGCGGACTTGGATCGGCTGTTGGCTCGGCTCAGTCCGCCGAAGGGGGATCGAACGCTGGTGATGTTTGAGCTGCCCGTGCCGCCCATTCCCGGCGGTTACGAATTTGCTCGACTGCAACGCCGACTGGCTCACCGCCACGCCGTGCGTCTGATCCCGCGCCGCGAGTTCGCCAAAGTGCTGTTCACTCCCGGTGCCACGACCGACGGCTTGCACCTTTCTCCGACCGGACACCGCGCTCTCGCCGATTTGGTTTTGCAGATGATGAGCGCGACTCACTGACCTCCACCGATATCTCGAAGCTTCCTTGCCTTCGGTATTCTTAAACTTGCTGGTGAGTTCAACGCCTTGTCTCGCCACCAGCGCACGCTGGTCATGTCTAGCCGTTCGCCTTTGAATTCAATCTACTTCACCTGTTTCGTCCCGTTTTGGCTTTCGCGGTTGAGGACACTGGTGATTTCCATCCAGCGCACGTCGGCGAACTCCAGTTTGTCCTTTCCGACGGCTCGCTCGTCCCCTTCAGAGAAGGTGCCGATCACGAGCATCACGGGATACGGCTGCTGGAGCCATTGCTTCACCCACCGCTGCTTCTCGATCTTGAAGATCTCGACACCGTCTGTCTTGCGCTTGGTGAGGTGGGAATTCCCTGACTTCAATTGCAGGTAAAGCCGCTTTCCTGTGCCTTTGCCGTCATCGTTCGTGAATTCCAATTCCATGTCGAGCCCCTCGTCCTCTGTGGCCGGAATCTCGAACCACTTCTGGTCCGCGCTTGTGATGCGCGATCCCACCTCCAGTGCCAGCAGCTTCCCTTTTCGACGCGAGTCCAGTTGCACAACATCGTCGGCCTGAAGTTCCTCCACCCGTATGCGCATCGCTTCACTGGCAAACTTCCGTTCCAGTGCATCCCACAGTGGGAAGCGTTCTCCGCATTGATCGCATTCCGTGTCGGCCTGCTGTTTCTTCGCGAGCAGCTTCTTCATCAGCACCTGCGGATTGCCTTTCGGAGTGTGGTACTTTGGGCAGACGTAATACCGCAGCCGTTCAACCTCCTCGCAGGTGCCTCCGAGGTGCGCGTGGATGTAATTTGCAAAGATCACCTGTTCCTCACGCGTCACGCCCTTCCCGAAATACACGCTGACGTCGCCGTCGCTGCCAGTGTCACGCGTGAGCTTGAGGCCCATATGGTGATCGCCGGCGAGCGTCACGAAATCCGCCGCGTCGCGCCAGAGTTCCTTGAGTTGGAATGACTCGCTGTCTGCGAGTTTCACTACCAGCGTCGCATAGATGTCATCGAGAAAGCCTTTGACTACATAGCTCACGAACACCGACGGATAGTCAAGTTTTGCCGGGCGGTCGCGTCCACAGTGGCTGGGAAAGACAAGCTTGTCTCCCTGACGCAGACAGAGTCCACGCTCCATCAACTGCCGCTCCATCTCTCCCAGCACAACACGCTCGTCGGCAGCTTGCAGGCGTTTCATCTCTACGGCAGCCCCGTCGCGTCCGATGCTTTGATAGATCAGCTTCCCTTCCGCGATGCTACGCAGAGGGAACACACCGAGGTCGTTCTCCGTACTGCGCAGTGTGCGAATCACGGCTTGGGCATAGGCATTGATCCATTCCGGCGCGAGCAGGATGTAGGTGCCATAGTCGAGTTCCTTCACCACGCCGGGGCCGTCCAGCAATCCGATCACCGTCTTCAATGTGTTATCTGAGAAGCGAGGCTCTTTTGGCAGGCGTAGCCAGAGCAGTTCACGCAGTTCCTTGAAGGTGTGCAGCACTTGCCCTTCGTCCCGCAGCTTCAGGATTTCGTCTTTGATCACTTTGAAAATGTGCGGCGAAGTCCGCTTCTCCATCTGTCCCCATGGGATGCCATTGATCATGGCTGCACGCAGCTCGTCGCAGCCTTCCCCCGTCTTCGCGCTTGTCGCGTGGAAGGCGAACCCCTGTTCGTTCGCAAAGGCTTGCAGTTTTCCCCGGCTCGCCTTGAAGCCGGTGTCGATCCGGCCGGCTACGAGTAAGTACGGAATCTTCTCCTTCACACAGCGTCGCAGGGCCGTCTGCCAGTCGCGAAGACCGGGCAGGGCATCCTCCTGGTCTGCATTGAAGAGCAGCAGGATAAGCGCGGTGTGATCCATGTAGAGCTGGTGAATGAGACGTTGATCGGCCTGCCCGCCGAAATCCCACAGCCAGAGCTCCCGTTCCACGCCCGACTCCCCGTTGATGTCCTTCAACGGCCACTGCGTGGACCAAGCACCCACTGTGGAGTCTTCGCTCGGCTTCCATTCGCCGGTCGCGAGGCGGTGCGTCAATCCGGTCTTACCCGCGTTGGCGTCGCCGACCAGGAGAACTTTGGCGTTCGTGTATTCGACTTGATCCGGCGCAGTTGGCAAGCCGGTCGCGGGAATTTTCGGGATTCGCACTTTGGTGACAAATTCCGACAGATTCCATATCCGAAAGCCGCCATTGTCATCACCGGAGATGGCGCGGCGTTCATCGGCGCTCCACGCCACAGTCATTACTTGCGACGTGTGCCCTTCGAGCACGTATAGGCAGCGCCCGGTCTCCACGTCCCACAGCCGAACGGTGTTATCTCCGGAGCCAGAAAGGGCGTGGAGCTGATCGGTGCTCCAGGCTACGGAATTGACGACGGCAGTGTGGCCTTCGAGCACGCGGAGGCAACGCCCCGTCTCCACGTCCCAAAGCCGAACGGTGCAATCCGCGGAACCGGAGAGGGCGCGTAGTTGATCGGTACTCCAGGCCACGGAATAGACGTCGGATGTGTGGCCTTCGAGGGCGCGCAGGCACCGCCCGGTCTCCACATCCTACAGTCGCAAGTTGTCCTCCCCCCACATCCAACAGCCGGAGATCGCGCGGCGTTGATCGGTGCTCCACCCAACACACTTGACTGGTCCACTGTGGGCTTCAAACACGCGCAGGCATTGCCCGGTTTCCACGTTCCAAAGCCGCACTGTCATATCTTTGGCACTTGAAAGGGCGCGGCGTTGATTGGCGCTCCAGACCACGCTCCAAACAGGACTGTCCGTGTGCCCTTTGAACACGCGCAGGCAGCGTCCCGTTTTCACGTCCCAAAGCCGCACGGTCTTGGTATTCTCGGCACTGAGGACGAGTTTTCCATCCGGACTAAACGCGTAGGCTTCGGGGCGGTACTTGTTCGCGAGTTGAATAGCTTTTTCTGCAATCTTTTCGCCTGTGACCTGCGGTTCCAACGCTGCCGGCTTCACTAGCTGCCGACAGGATTCGAGGAGCTTCGGATATTCCTGCTCGCGGTCCTGCAGTAGCCAGTTGATGTAAAGGAATTGCGCAAGGGAGCCTTTGATGGGGGCGTCGTCTAGCCGCAGGGGAACGAAGCGGCGATCCTTGTTCAGCGGGTCGCGAAACCGGAACGTGCCGGCCTCCAACTGCGACCAGTCCGAGCCGAACGCATTCGCCGACATGCAGAGCACGAGCACGCGGGAGTGCTCCAGACCTTCCTCGATCTTCGACGGGATGCTGTCCCCCGGCTTGATCTCCCATTGATCGAACCACACCCGCAAGCCGTCCCGCTTCAATCGCTCCGCCAACTCGCGAATGACGTCTTTGTCCCGCGAACTGTGGCTCAGAAAAACATCGAATGAGAATTCGTCCGCCATGCTGTACCTCGGCTGTGTTCATCCGGCCCCAACAGGCTACGCAGGAACGCCGACCGATTAAAGCGTGAGGACCGAGTAGGGTCGGCTCCCGCCGAGTCACCGGCGCGACAGGCTGGAGCCTGCCCTTCTCAACTCACTCCAGGCCGACGCAATAGAGGTATCGCTCGCCGCGAAGATAAATGTGCTGACCGTCGGTGATTGGCGGCGAGTACGTCAGCGTCTCTTGAGCCGGCAGCGGCAAGTGGCGGTCGAGCACCGTGTCGATGCGGTTGCGAGCGACTTCGCGGTACTCGCGGCCCGGTTCGATCACGACCGTCGTCCCTTGGTTGTCGCAAAGAAAAATATGCCTGCCAATCAGCGTCGGGCTGGCCGCGACCGGGACGGAGTTGTAGTGCATGAAGCCGCGCAGCTTCAGATCGTGCCAATAGATCATTTTCTTCTCGGCGATGTCGGACACGAACAGGTTTCCGTAGATGTCGATCTGATAGACCAACCCTTCCCACACCAGCGGCGAGCCGGCGGTCCAACGGTCGATCCAGCCGCCGTCCGGTTTGCGGCTCACTTCCGGAGTCGTCCCGATCTGACCGACATGTTGTGGTTGCCATGTCACCCCCTCGCAGCCGGTGAAGTCGAAGACGTTGATCTCGTTCACGCCGTATCGCGGTGAAAACATCGTGTCACCGAGGATCACCGGTGGTGCCCAGCCTTGATCGCCCGTCGTGAGTCCCCGCGGACGGAACAGCAGATGGCCGTCGCTCGGACGGATGATCTCGCCGGCTTGAGTGACGACAACATCTTGCCCCGCCAATTTCGCGGCGAGCACGGCGGCGACGTTTTTGTTGATGCGATGCTGAGTCCATTTCAGCTTGCCGGTCTCCGCGTCGAAGCCGAACAGCTTGCCGAAGAACGCCACGAAGACTCCGTCCGCCAGCGTTGGGGACGAGCCGTAGACGATGTGATCGGTCTCGACTCGCGTGATCCATTTCCGCGTCCCGTCGAGATCGAAGCATGCGGCGACGCCCATGCCGTTCCAGACGAAGACGTGCTTGCCGTCGGAGAGCGGCGTCGGCATCGTGAAGCCGACGATGCCGAAGTGTGCCTCGAAGTGATCGTTCGCCGGAATGCTGAAGCGTGCTTCGTCGATTTCGATGAGCGTCTTTTGAATCTTCGCCCGCAGTTCGGTGCGGAGCTGACGTTGCTGCTCGATTAGCCGGAACGCGCTAGCGTCCGGTTTTTCGAGTCGGATTCGCGATCGGAACCGGACGCTAGCGCGTTCCGGCTAATTTGTCGGCGCAGTTCCGCAACGAGCGGATCGACGCGCGATGCGAACTCTGGCTTTGCGGCCTTCTGTTCCGGCGACAGCGCTTCGTAGTAATTGGTTGCCGCCGACCACAGCACTTTGCCGGTGTTCTTGTCGAGGCACAGCAACTCATCCGGTTCGGCCAGCACGAAGATGCGGTCGCCGACGAGGATTGGAGTGGACGTACTGCGAGCCGGAAGCTCGGTCATCCAGCGGATGTTTTTCGTTTCATACGGCACGTTCGGCGGGTCCATGATCCGCAGATGGCAGCGCATGTCGGTGTGGCCGGCGATGCGTGGGCTGCTCAGCTTCAGCAGCAAGCGATTCCAACCCGGCTTGAGTTCCACGTCAAAGCGCGGCGACTCCTGATGCAGATGATTCAACTCCAGCTTGCTGAGGTTCGTGTAAAACCCCAATCCCATCGCCCGCTTCGGCTGCCGATAGACTTCGCGGCCGTTGAGCCACGCCTTCAAGCCCTCGCCATGATCGACAACAACCCGCGCCGGCCCGCCGCGCGGTGAGAACAAATACGTGTGAGCGTACGCCAACTGGTTGATCTTGAATCCGACCGCCTTGCCGACATCCAGCCACGGCACCTCGGCCGTCCCAAACACCATTGGATCATCCGCCGGTGCGGTGAGCGGCTTCCATTCATGTTCGGTGACTTTATCTCCGGCCGACGGCTCGATGGATGGCTCGCCGCTCAACGCCTCGTCATCGAAGTTCTTTTCTGAATCGCCAACGGCAAACGGTCCAATGACCAGCCATTCGCGAATCAAGCCTTTCTCCACAACGGCGATTTCACTCACATCCACGCCGACTGGCCGACTCGCTCGACAGCGCAGTCCTTCGATCGCTCCGTGCGGAATCCGAAACCATTCGATCGGTGTCTTCGCCTCCGGCCACAGGCCGGTGCGATTACCTCGCCAACCGCTGGTCGGCTCCACCGCACTGCCCGGAGTCGCGATTGAGATCAGACAGCCGACCAGCACGAGAAATCGTCGCATCGCGAACCTCCCCAAACGGACACGGTCATGACAGCCGATCTCACTCGCCGCATCATACTGCCGTGGCGGTGCTGCGCTGACTCTCCGAGCCGTGACGGATCGGTTAAAAGGTGCCGCAGAAATTCCCGACTCGGAGAGTCAGGCGACGAAGGACCGACGATGGAGCAGTTCGCCCGTGAAATGATGTCTGGCCGGAAACGCGGTCTTGCGGCGAGCCTGTTGCGCGCGGGGTTGTGGTCGGCACAGTGGCCGTATCGCGTCGGAGTCGGCTGCAAGAATCTGGCCTTTGACTTTCGGCTGCGAGAGCCGTTTGAAGTTGGCGTGCCGATCATCAGTGTGGGCAATCTCACGACCGGCGGAACCGGCAAGACGCCGGTCGTCGCGTTCCTGGCCAATTGGTTTCGTGACGCGGGGGCGAATGTCGGTCTGCTGAGCCGGGGATACAAGTCGCTCGACTCATTGGCCAACGACGAGAAGCTCGTGCTCGATCAGCTTTGTCCGGGAGTACCGCAGTGGCTCAACCCCGATCGAATTCTTTCGGCGAAGCGAGCGGTGGTGGATGGCTGCAATTTGCTGATCCTCGACGACGCCTTTCAGCATCGCCGAGTCCATCGTGATCTCGACATTGTGTTGATCGACGCCACGAACCCGTGGGGCTACGGGCATTGCCTGCCGCGCGGTTTGCTGCGTGAGCCGATCGCGAACATCGAACGAGCGGACTTGGTGATCATCACACGCGCCGACCAAGTGCCTGCGGAGGAACTTAACGCAATCCGCACGGAGTTGGTGCGGCACAACCAAGTTGGCAGCGTGATCGAAGTCTCGTTTCGGCCGAGCCAACTTCTCAGCAGTGCCGGCCAAACGAAACCGCTGGCCGACGTGGCCGGACAACGAGCTTTCGGCTTCTGCGGCATCGGGAACCCGGTGTCCTTCGAGCAGACGCTGCGGTTACTCGGCACGGAAGTCGTCGGCTTCGAGTCGTTTCCCGATCATCATCATTTCACGCCCGACGATCTCGCGCGGCTCGGCGAGCAATCGAGGTCGACCAACGCCGACTTACTACTGACGACTCATAAAGACCTGGTGAAAATTCACGAGACTGAACTCGGTGATCGACCATTGTGGGCCGTGCAGATTGGGACCGAGATCGTTCGCGGCGCACCGATCCTCGAAGCCCGGTTGTGGTCGATTCTGGAACATGTCCCAAAGTCGTAGGTCAGGCTTTCCAGCCTGACCCGAACGCTTCGATTTGCGCTCAATCCTATTCGGGGCAGCCTGGAAAGGCTGACCTACACAGACTGGAAATCTCACGCGGTTCCCAGTACTCAATACCTCATGACTCAACCCGCCTTTCCGCCATGCCCTGCTGTGCAAGCGACCGCTCGCGTCGTCGAGCAGGAGCAGATGGCCCGCAACACGTACCGGCTGCGACTGCACTGTCCTGAAATCGCCAGCCGTATTGTCCCCGGCCAGTTTTTTATGGTCCGTCCGGCGCGTGGGAGCGATCCGTTGCTCGGTCGGCCGTTCGCTCTGTTCGATACCTACGATGACGAGCGCGGACAGCCCGTCGGATTCGATTTCGGCTATGTGACGGTCGGCAAACTCACCGGACTGATGCCAAGCTGGAAAGTCGGTGACGAAGTCTCGGTTTGGGGCCCGCTCGGCAACGGGTTCCCGATCGTGCCGGCGGGAACGAAACACTTGATGTGTGTAGCGGGCGGCATCGGACAGACTCCGTTCCTGGCGGTCGCGCGCGAGTTGTTGACGTCGCGGCGCTACGGAACGCCAAACCGCGCTCGGCGCGGGTCTCCTGACCCCGCTGCTGGAATGGACCGAAGGTCTCCAGGATTCGGCAATGTTTCGGGAGACCTACAGTCGGCTGAAGCGGCGGGGTCAGGAGACCCGCGCCGAGCGCTACCGAAGGTCTCGCTGTGCTACGGAGCACGCTCGGCTGATTACCTCGCTGGGCTGGATCAGTTCGCGATCGACGGACTCGACGTGCGACTGGCAACCGATGACGGCAGCCGAGGTCATCACGGGTTCGTCACCGAATTGCTCAAGCAATCGCTCGCCTCCGACTCTCCGCCGGACCTCATTTACTGCTGTGGCCCGGAGCCGATGATGCACGCGGTGCAAAAGATCGCGACGGCGGCGAATGTCGCGTGCTGGCTCTCGCTGGAGACGCCGATGGCCTGTGGCATTGGCATCTGTTTCAGTTGTGTCGCGAAAATCCAACAGGACGACGGCGAGTGGGACTACCGCCGGACGTGTCTGGAAGGTCCGATCTTTTCGGCGGCGAAAGTCGTGTTTTAGCCGAGCCGTCCCCGTAGTCCCCGTAGGGTGGGTCGAGTCATCGAGACCCACCGGAAACATCAACCCCGCTGGGGGGTCTCGATGACTCGACCCACCCAACGTTTGATCGGTGAGTGAGACATGCCGCTGCGTTTTCTGCTCCCGTGTGTGCTGGCTGCTTTTTGCTCCGTTGGCTTCGCTCAGGACAAGCCGTCACCACTCGATCAAGGCAAGTCGCTGAAAGAGCTGATGCCGCGCATTCCGGCGACGGAGACGAAGGACGCACTCAATACGTTTCAGGTCGAACGTGGCTTCAAGCTGGAACTCGTCGCGGGCGAACCGTTGGTTGGCGATCCGGTCGATGCCTGCTTCGATGAGTTCGGCCGGATGTACGTCGCTGAGTTCCACGGCTATCCGTACTCAGCCGAGCCGACCAAGCTGCACCCGAAAGGTGGCGGCAAGAAGAACGACGGCATCATCCGGCTGCTCGAAGACACCGACGGCGATGGCAAGTTCGAGAAGAGCACCGTCTTCGCCGACAACTTCGAGTGGGCGCTGTCGGTCTGCTGCTACGACGGAGGCGTGTTCGTCATCGGGCATCCGCACTTGTGGTACTTCAAGGACACCGACGGCGACGGCAAGGCAGACATTCGCAAGATCGTGCTCAGCGGCTTCGGCAAAGACAACGTGCAGTCGCTGGCCAACAACATGAAGTGGGGTTTGGAGAATCGCATCCTCGTCGCCGGTGGTCGTAATCCCAACACGCTGACTCGCGACGGCAAGCCAGTGATGTCAGGGACCAGCGATTTCTCGTTCGATCCGCGTGTCATGATTTCTAGCGCGACGACAGACGATGTCGCGAAGTCCATTCAACTCCTCAGCGGCGGCGAGCAATTCGGGCATTCGACGGACGATTGGGGCAATCGCTTCGTCTGCAACAACAGCAACCACATCGAGCATGTCGTCCTGCCGCGCCGGTATCTCAATCGCAATCCGACGTTCATCGCCAGCGGCATCGTCCGCAGCATCGGGGCCGAGGGAGCCGCCGCTCCGGTCTTTCGACGTAGCCCACCTGAGCCGTGGCGAATTGTCCGCACGGCTCGACGAAATGCGGACCCGAAGTTCGCGGGACTGCCGCAAAGCGAGAAAGTGGCCGCCGGCTTCTTCACCTCGGCGACCGGCGTGACGATTTATCGTGGCGGTGCATACCCCGAAGAGTTTCGCGGCAACGCGTTCATTGGCGACGTCGGCGCGAATCTGATCCATCGCAAGATGATGACGCCAAATGGGCCGAGCTTCCTCGCCAAACGAGCCGACGAGATGACGGAGTTTGTCTCCTCAACTGATAACTGGTTCCGGCCGGTCAACTTCGTCAACGCACCGGACGGGACGCTGTTCGTGCTCGACATGTACCGCGAGACCATCGAGCATCCCGCTTCAATCCCCGAAGACATCAAAGCGATGGTCGATCTCGAAAGCGGCCACGATCGCGGCCGCATCTGGCGACTGATCGGCCCCGACGGACAACGGATGAAGGTCGAGTCGATCGGTAAGCTGCCGCCGGATCAGCTCATCAAGCAGTTCTGGTCACCGAATTCGTGGAATCGCGAAACCGCGCAGCGGCTGTTCGTCGAACGAGGCGATTTGTCGGTCGTCCCGTCACTGCGTCGCATGGCGGCGCTGAATCGCTCACCGCTAGCGCGACTGCATTGCCTCTACACGCTCGCGGGACTCAACGCGATGAAGTCGGACGTGTTGATGGTGAACCTCAAGCATCCCGAGCCACGTCTGCGGGCACATGTGCTGCGACTGGCCGAACCGTTGTTCGCGCAAGATCGCGAACTGGCTGAGGCCGCTGCCGAACGGGCGACCGACGACAGCGATCTCGTTCGCTGGCAACTCGCGTTCTCGGCGGGCGAGATGCCAAACGATCTGGCGGTTGCGACGCTCAGCCGATTGGCTCGCGATCCGCGCAACTCCGGAGACATTCGCACGGCAATGATGACCTCGCTAAGCGGCAAAGCGACGGCGCTTCTCGAAGCCCTGGCCTCCGATGCGGAATTCGCGAAGCAGTCCCATGCGTCCGGTTGGTATTCGGAACTCGCGCGGATGCTCGGCACCGATGCGAATCCCGCCGCCGGTGCGAGCGTTTTGAAGATCGTCATCAACGACCAACTGTCTCCGGCAGCGCGGTCGGCAATTTTGATCGCTCTGGGAGACGGACTGCGACGCCGCGGAATGACCATCGAGCGTTTGCTAGACGCCGCTCAATCCGACAGCCAACTCCGACAAGCGCTGACCCTCTTCACGAGCAAGTCGCTGACCGCCGCGAAGGACTCCGAACGCCCGATTGCCGAACGAGTCGCCGCAGTGCGAGTGCTGGCGTTCCTCGATTGCGCCTCGTGCCGCCAGTCGTTGACCGAACTACTTAACCCGCAGGTCGATCCGCAATTGCAGATCGCAGCGGCTAATTCGCTGGGTCAACTGGCACATGCGGAAGTGCCGAGCTTGTTGTTGAGCGGTTGGCGAAGTCATTCTCCCGGTTTGCGTCGCGAAGTGGTTGACGCGCTGCTCCGTTCCACCGATCGAGTCGGCTCGCTGCTCGACGCTCTACAAGCCGGCACAGTGCTGCGCGGCGAGATCGAACGGGACAAGAAGGATTTGTTGCTCAACCATCCGAAGTCGGAACTGCGTGACCGTGCGAAGAAGCTGTTGGCCGGTGACGTGGATGCCAATCGAGCCAAGGTCATCGCTGACTATCAACCGGCATTGGAATCGCCGGGCGACATCGCGAAAGGAAAAATGCTCTTCCAGCAGAAGTGCGCGAACTGCCATCAGATTGCCGGAGTCGGCCACATCGTTGGGCCGAACTTGCAGAGCGTCGCGAATAAATCGCTCGCCGATCTGCTGATTGCGATCCTCGACCCGAACCGAGAAGCTCAGCCCAACTTTGCGACCTACGTTGTCGAGACACAGGACGGCAAAGTGCTCAACGGCTTGCTGATCGGTGACACCGCAACCAGCGTCACGCTGCGACGAGCGGAAGCCAAAGAAGATGTCGTGCTGCGGAGCAACATCGAGACGATTGTCTCGAACGGCAAATCGCTGATGCCCGAAGGCTTCGAGAAAGACGTGTCGCCCGCCGCATTGGCTGACTTGCTGGCGTACTTGAAGTCACTGGGAATGGCGGAGGCGAAACCTTGAGTAGGATGGGCACTCTTGCCTGTCCCCTGTCGCGGTAAAAAGACGGACGGGCAAGAATGCCCATCCTACGTCACGCCAATCCCGTCAGCGTTCCGGTCGAGTCGCGGAACTTGTCGGACTCGACACCCATTTTCTGGATCAGCGTCAGCAGCACATTCGACAGCGGCGGGTGATTGTTCGGTTCCCAGCCGAGATGCTGGCCGTGCTTCAGCCCTAGTTTGTGACCGCCGGCCACGAGCAGCGGCAGGTTCTTCGGCGAGTGGTCGCCTCCCGCGCCGGAGTTCATGCCAGAGCCGAACATGACCAGCGTGTTGTCGAGCATGTTCCCGTCTCCCTCTTTTGTCGATTTGAGGAACGTGAGGAATCGGCCGAGGCGTTCGAGGTGGAAGCGGTCGATGATCCCCAGCTTCTTGAGCATCTCTTTGTCACCGCCGTGGTGCGACAGCTCGTGATGGTTCTCACCGCCTCCGCCGTAGCCGCCCGCTTCGCGTGACCACTCGAAGGTGATGACCCGCGTCGTGTCGGTCAGGAAGGCGAGGTACGAGACTTCGAGCATCACGTCCAGCCACATCGGTCGGTCGTGAGCGTTCTGCGGTTGGCTGCCGAGCTGTAAGTTCTTGGGATCGACCTCCGGCTTCGGCACATCAACCCACGCTTCGAGCCGTCCCACTCGCTGCTCGGTTTCGCGGACGGACGTCAGATACTCGTCGAGCTTCTTCTGATCCTGCTTGCCAAGCTTGTCGTTGAGCGCTTTTGCTTCACCGCGCACGCTGTCGAGGATCGACTTCCGTTCGGCATACCGCCGCAACGTCGCCGCGCGATCGGCCGCGCTGTCGGGGACGAACAATCTTTCAAAGAGCCGTTTCGGCGAATTCTCCGAAGGCATCGGCGTGCCGCTGCGATCGAACGACAGCGTGTGCGAATGCCCGGCCGACCCAGTGCCGCTGGCGTCTGACAACTGCAACGACGGAAACCGAGTCTGCTTGCCGTGCAACTCGGCAACGATCTGATCCGCTGAAACTTGATTCGTGTAGTCTGCACCGGGAGTCGCCTTAAGATCGGCACCGGTCAGCCATGTGTCCGCACCGCTGTGTCCGCCTTGCGAGGCAGGATGTCCAAGCCCCGTCAGTACCGAGAAGTCGGCGCGATGTTCCTTCAAGACTTCGAGCGTTGGCGACAATGTGTAGTCGCGGCCTTTCTCGCTGGGCATCCACTCCAAAATGTTGACGCCGTTGGGGACGTAGCAACAAATCATCCGCGGATGCGTGCCGGCCGATTTCTCCAAAGGCTTGTACTGCGACGGCGCTCCCCACAAGCGTGGCAGCATGGCGTCAAGCAAAGGCAGACTCAGGCTCGCACCAAGTCCTCGCAGAATGTGACGGCGCGATAACGGCTGATTAATGATCGAGGTCATGGACGATCTCCACAGGATTACTTCGATCCGAATGATTCGGAAGTGACGATGAATTGGATCAGCGAACGTAAGGTGTAGCCATTCTTTTTCGAGTGTGCGACAGCCGCTTTCACGGTCGGCTGGTCAGCGATTCCGAGTTCTCGGCCAAGGGCATACGTCAACATTTTGCTGGCGAGGCAATTGAGGAACAGGTCTTCTCGCTGACGCAGCACCGTTCGCAAATCATCGACGCCGTTGATCTCCGTTCCGTCGGGAAGTTTGGAGGCGGCGTTGACTTTTGGATCGTTCCGCTCGATGCGGCCTTTGTATCCAAAACCTTCCTGATCGCGCCATTCGCCAGCGGCGTTGAAGTTCTCTAGGGCAAATCCCAGCGGGTCGATCTTGTTGTGGCAGCGAGCACACTGCGGCAGCGTGCGATGAATCTCCAACCGCTGCCGCACAGTCGCCTTGTCGATGCCGGGAACTTTCGGAGCGATGTCTCCCGCATTCGCGACCGGCAGGCCGGGGTCGATGCCGAGCACATTCTTCAGCACCCACGTCCCGCGTTTGACCGGAGAGGTGCGTGTGCCGTTGGACGTGATCGTCAACATTGACGCTTGTGTGACGATGCCGCCGCGATGCACACCTTCGGGGACGGGGACACGGCGGAACTGGGCGCCGCGTACGTCGGGGATGCCATAGAACCGCGCGAGCCTCTCGTTGATGACGACGGAGTCTGAGCCGACGAAGTTCAGGACGCTCAGATCGTGCTTGAGGATTTCGGCAAAGAAGGCTCGTGACTCTTCGGTGATTGACGTTTCGAGATGCCGGTCATATTGCGGATACAAATCGGGAGCAGGCGGATTCGCACCGACTTCGCGCAGTCCCAACCATTGGCCGGCGAAGTTGCGGACGAACGCTTCGGATTTGTCGTTGGCCAGCATTCGGTTGACCTGAGTCGTCAGCGTCTTTGAGTCCCGCAGCTTTCAGTTATCGGCGAGTTTGTTGAGTTCATCGTCGGGCATTGAGGACCAAAGGAAGTAGCTCAACCGCGCGGCGAATTCGTGGTCTTGTAGCGCACGCGGCTCGCGTGCGTTGGCGTCGGGTTTGGTCTTGCTCGATGTGGAGGTCGGTCGCACGCGAGCCGCGTGCGCCACAGGTTCCGCCAAATACAAGAAGTGTGGCGAGGCCATTGCTGCGATGAGCGGGGTCTTGATTGCTTGGACGAACGACGGCGAGTCGGCTCGTACGAGGTCGAATAGCTTCAGCTTTTCGTCGATCTCGGCGGCCGTCACCGGGCGGCGGTAGGCCGAACGCAGGAAGCGGGCGATCAACGTCTTTGCGGTTTCGCGCTCTTTCGCTTTCGACGGGAGCGTGTCACCGAGCAAGCGGCGATGACTCGGCGGTGGCCAGGATTCGTGGATCGGGCCTTCGAGTTCAAACCAATCGACGTACAACTCTGGCCGAGCAAATACGTCGTGTCCCTGAAACCAAAAGTTCTCAAGCACTCGCGGAATCGGGTAGGCGTATTCGATCGTCAGGCCGGCTTGCTCGGTCGTGAAGCGGGCACAGACTTCGTATTCGCGCGGCTTTTCGAGCGGCGCATCGACGTCGAACTCGGCGAGCACTTTCGGTTGGCCGCCGAGATTCTGAATCAGCTTCAGTCGGGGCGAGCCGTAGTCGTACATCCGGTCGGTCGCGAAGTGTTTGAGGTCGCGTTCCATCTGCTCGCGGTGATACTTCTCTGCCTTGGGGTTCTCCTGCATCTGCTTGTCGAAGCGGTTCTGCAACGCTTTGCGAGCGGACTCGACGACGGCATCTCGCTTCGGGACAAAGCCCGCCGCGCGGATGCGGATGATGTAGTCTCCCTCGTGCTTGAGGCCGTAACCGCGAGCGTTCAGGTGCTTGTCCCAGTTGTCGTGGTGCAACACTTTGAAGCCGTCTTTGACCGGGTTGTTGCCGCCGTTCACGATCACGTTCTGCTTGTCGTAGACCTTGCGGTTCGAGTTGTTGTCGCCGCTGTCGATCTCGAATCGCCATTTGATTGCCGGCGGCTGATCCCCTTCGACAAGTGTTCGATCCAGAATCTTCCGAGCCGCATCGAGGTAGAGTTCGGTGAGCAGCGGCGACATCGTCAGGGCAGAGCCGTTGTTGTCGAAGCCTCCCGATGCCGGATCAAGCGGGAATGGAGCGACATCGAAGTCGATTCCGATCAAATCGCGGATCGTGCTGCGGTACTCATCCCGGTTGAGCCGTCGCAGCACGATCTGCCCGTCGCGGCGGACCAGTTCGGCACGAACCATCTGCTCGGTGATCCAATCGACGACCTTCGCGACTTCCTCCGGTTTCGGTTGCGGTTCTCCTTCCGGGGGCATCTCGTGGCTGTTGAGGACGTTGACGACCTCGCTCCATTTTTCTTTGGAGGCCGGATCGACGAACTCGTTCTTGAGATGCTGATCGACGCGAAAGGTCCCCTCCTGCTTCGCCGGCCCATGGCAGCGAACGCAATGTGTCTTCACGAATGGGGCGACGATTGCCTGGAAGCCAGCCTGATCGGTGGAACTCGGCGATCGCTCCTGAGTTCGACTGGGGATCGTCGCCAACAGAATCGGTAGCGCGAGAATTAGAAGGCGGATCACTGATGGATTCTGGTGGTTAATTTGATTTCGTCTCATCTTCATGCCAGTTATTCAAGGAAGGAGCCCGACGAATCGAAGGAGACGACGAATGCTGCAACTGCCCTTATTCGTCGTCTCCTTCGATTCGTCGGGCTCCTTCTGTTTTGATTATCGATGTCTTATTCGCGTTTCATCAACCGAGCGACCGGCTCCAGCCACATCCGTCCGGCGGCGGCTCGGAGTTCGGCGACGAGCGTGATGTCCCGGACGTCTTCGAGTACTTCAAATTCGTAGGCGACGGTTTTCCATTCGGAGTCCCCCGCGAGTTTGTTGTCTCGCTTGCCGCCGGAGATGCGGAGACCGGCTCCGGTTCCCGATTCGTCTTCGCGAGCAACGACGCCCTCGGTGCGGCAGCGAGCCTCGATGCAGTAGCGGCCTTTGGCGAGGAGGACTTTGCGACGCCATGAGCCCACGCATTGGCCGGACTCGCCGACTTGAATCGAGTAACGCTTCTGGCCGTCGATCTCCAGCTCTTCGACTTTCGTGTCGTCGGTTTCTTGAGCGGGGAACCAATCGGCGATCTCGGCGATGCCTTCAGCGCTGAACTCCTGCGGAGTTGGATCGCCGTTTTGCAGTTGTTCGCGCAGGTTCGGCTCGCGCGCGGCGATTCGTTCTTTGAGTTCGCGGACTCGGTCGGCGTGAGCGTTGGCGAACTCGTCGCCGAATTCTTTGATGACTGGCTGCAGGCGTGCGACCACCTTGTCGAGCTTCTCATGCAACCGCTGCGGCTCAAACAGCGGCAGTAATTCGGCGACTCGCTTGCGATAGCGCTTGCGCCATTCGGGATGGTGCATCACAGCGTTGGCGACGATCGTTTCCGGGTACTCCAGAATAGGAAAGCCGGGGTCGCCAAACATCTGGTCCATGCCGTGCGGCAAGAACCGAGCCTTGCTGTTCGCCGGTTCGAAATAGATGCGGTAGTTGTTTTTGTTCTGCGTGTAGCCATCCCAGTGCGCGGTCATCAGTTCGATAGCCATAAAGCTGAGGAAAGCATCCACGTCCAAATGCTCTTCGATGGTGGACCAACGCTTTTCCGGATCGGGTTCCAAGCAGGCGTCTTTGAGGCTGCGCAGGTCGCTGTGATCGTCGGGGCCTTTGCCGCAGTCTTTTTCCAGATCGACGTCGATGTCCTGAACGAAACCGCCGTCGTAGAGGTTGCCGGTTCCGTCGGCGAAGTGCCGCTTGAGGAACGTGGCGTCGAAGCCCTCCTTGAGAACATACAGCCCTAGATCGCGATCATTCAGCCAGACGCGGGCATGAGTCGCTCGCGGGGTGGGCACCTTTGCGTCGCGTGACAGGTCCGAGCAGAGCCACTCGCAGAGATACGACTCGTCCTGCACCGAGTTGTTGAGATGGAACTTGTCGATGTCGTGAAAGGTCTGTCCTTTGACGTGCTTGTTCATGTTGAGCGTGAAGGCGGGCTTGTCGTCGAGTTCTCGAAAGCTGCCGGCCGCTCCTTTGAGCTTGATGGCGACGTCGGCGTAGGTGGTCTCGCCGTTCTCGATCAGCTTACACTTCGCGTAGTGCCGTGCGTCCTCGCGGAGCTTCTTGGCTTGCGACTCTTTGAGCTCGATTTTGAGCTGCGGGATGACGCCGTTTTCGAAGAAGTCCTCGCTGGCATCGCGTGGGGGCGTGGCCGGAGCGTCCGGTTCGACGATCGGATCAAGCTCAACCGTGGAATCGACTGTCCCGGTCGCGGATTTGCGACAGGCGGGGAGCAGCAGCAAGCAGAAACAACATGCGAACAGAATCGGTCGCGGGAACAATCGCAGATTCATTCGACACCTCCGTGGAGGGCATCGTAGCAAGAATCTCAGGTGAGCGGGGTGGCTTCAGCCCCATGGTTTTTCAGGCTCCGGGGTCGGGGCAGTCTCGGCGAGACATCACCGCATCGCTGGCCGCGGTCGTTCGACACACATACCGCCAAGGACGGAGCCAGACAGGAACTGCGGCGCACGCGGAGTGGCTTCGGGAGATTGGACAGTGGCGTTCTGACCGGGGATCGGGACGGCTGCCAAAGCGTGATTCGTGGGAGGTTCGCCGACCGTCGAGTTTTTCATCGCGAGGTACTTGAGCACGGTGGTCCGCGAGATTCGGCCCAGCAGTTGTCCGTCGCGGCAGACGTAGGCTCGCGAGCAGCTTCCTTCGCGGAACAGCGGCACGGCTTGGTCCATCAGGGCATCGGCCGGCAACAGCGTCACGGCGCGGCTGATCATCGAACTGACCGAGCGGCCGAGTAGCTCGGCACTGAGATGAGCCTTCAGCAGATCAAAGTCGGTGACGATTCCAGTTAGTCGTCCTGTGTCTTCGACGACGCACAGTTCGGTGAGATCGGAAGCGACCAGCAGGTTCAGCGCGTCCTCCAGCGACATGCGTGCCGTTACCGTCACGAAATCCACCGACATCAAATCCGCAACCGTCTTCCGCATGACAGAACCTCCCGCTCGGACGGAATCGGCAGGAGGGTTAGGAACGGCTTAATCAGAACGGAACTTTGACGGTCATTGCGGTTGTGCCGATCGTTTTGAGCGGCGTGGCACTCGCTGCGATTATTCATGGATGGGAGTTAGCACGACCCGCCAGCGAGTGGTCTGGGTGCATCCACTCGGTAAGTACCACTCGCTTGCGCGTCGTGCTGATTGCCGCTGACGATTAGAGCATCTCGCGCCAGAAGAGGACTCGCCAGCGATAGCCGGAGGGGTCGTTCGTCGCCGTGATGAGGTGCGCCGGCGGGACGTAGCTCTTAAACAGCGGCAGGCTGTCGCGGAATGTGACGCCGGTTTGCGGACGAATGTGGACGACCGGTTCCAGTGGCAGGCCGGCGGTCTCCCACGGACCGCCCCATCCGTTGTAGGTCGAGGGGTCTGCAACCCACGTCACGAACGGAGTGATCGGCTGGCCGTTATTGGCTTGAATCTGCGTGATGAGCTGCCAGATGTTGTATTGATTGTTCCACAAGCCATTACTGAGTTTCCAAGAACCGCTGGCGGTGAATGTTGCCCGCGAAGCCATGAGCGGTCCCCGCACATCGAAGCAGCGAGTCCGTTGGCGGCGGATGCGAAAGTTGGTTGCCGTGGGACGAATGGCCTCACCCAAAATCGTCAGACGGCGATTGGTGGCGTCGACGTCGATGATCGGGAACCAATTGCCGCTGTTCCCTTCCGCGAGCCAGATCGCATGAGTGCGGCCACTCGCATTGGAGAGGTTCGTGCCGGCGGGAAGCTGCACTTCGCTGTACGGTTGCCGGATGGGGGCGCTCGTGGCATTCGAGCCGCTCACATTCACGTCAGTGCCACTGACGAAGTCATAGCTGCCATCGGCACCGGCCAGACTGCTGGTCAATAACACGGCCCCTTCGATCGACGCACGCGTGCCGGAGTTCAGCGCAATGCTTTGAGCCACGATCGCCGGCATGCGCGGGAAGAGCTTGCCATTAGAAACCACTTCGCTGCCCGATGAGTCTCGCCAATTCACGCTCTCGAGCAGCACGTTGTCGCCAGTGAAGGAGATCTTTCCCGAACAGACGATCGTCCCTTGCACGACCACATTGTCGTCAATCGTGAGTGCTCCTTCTCGATAGAAAACTCCCAACGGATTGTGCAGCGACGGGCGCAACACCGAGCTGTCGAGTGTTCCATTGGTCAGCGTCTCGGCGTTGTAGGTGAAGCCCCCTTCGTACAACCGATACGTCTTCCAATTGGCGAATGTGATCGACGGCGTCGTCAGCGAGGTACCGGCGGTCACACGCGGGACATTCAGTTTCGTCAGATCGGCCAACTCAGACGCGGTGAAGCTGCTGGCGTTTGTGATTGGTCCACCCAACGGATGCGGGTGCAGCAAGGAGACGTTGCCGCCGCTGCTGGTGGAGTACAGCGTACCGGTCGATCGCAGAAATTCGTCACGTACCGAATCGTTCCACTTGGGACCGCTGAAGACTTTGATGCCTTGAGTCAGCCAAGTTGGTCCATCGATGCATTGGCCGGGTTCCAACGTCAGCGACGGCTGTCCGGAACTGCCGGCCGACGTGAAAAGCGCATAGTTTTGAATCTGGTTGAAGCTGGCATTGCTGGCGAGGACGTCCGTGGCTTCCGTGATGTCGGGAGCGAGTATCTGCCGGCCGGGGACGCGTGGTTGTAATTCGACGCCTACCTCGACGGTCTCGGTGACAAAGTCGAGTGGATCAGTGAGCGACGCCCACTTGCCGGTCGAACGGACCAACAATTGAAACGCTTGCCGCATGGCGCTCGCCGCGGTGCCCGCGCTGCTGGAGGACAAACCGTTGGACGACGGATTGAAGAATGCCGAACTGCCGCTCAACGGCGTTTGTCCCTTGCCCGTCGGATAGGCGGTAGGCGACGTTTCGCCATCGATGGTGCGAAACTCGATCGTGTAGCTGGTGGTTCCCGAAGGATCGCTGCCGAGCCATCTCCCGCCGATTGACGTTCTGCCGCAACTGCACACCGCGCGATTGCGAACTGAGCGCGGCATACGTCAGCGCCATGCTCATACTGATGGCGATCATCACGACCACCAGCGATACACCACGCCGATCTGAGATCCGTCGCAGGGCGCTAACCCCGGTTTGTGTTTCGAGAACCGGGGCTAACGCCCTGCGGCTGATTCGATCTACGAAAACAAACCTAGCACATTTCAGCTGATCCGAATGCGACCACCGGGGGGCTGACGCCGCCCCGCTCGCCAATCGAGATTAGTGTCTCATGCGGTCCTCTCAGAAATTCGGCATCGTGAGGTTGGCGGGATAGGACTGCACATCACCGACGCTGACGGCGCCTGTGATCCACGACACCGTGATCAGGATGCAGCGGCGATTCGTTCCGGTGTTCTCGACCAGCCAGATGACGGTGTCTTGCGTGCGCGTCGGACCGGTGCCTCCCGACGGCGTAAACGTGAGATCGACGACCGATGCCTTAGAGGTCTTCATCGCCGCGCCGCCGAGGATGACGTGCGACCGATTCCTTCCCCCCGCGCCGGACGTATCGAGGTCAATCGTGCTACTGCTGCCGGCGTGTGCCAACACGCTGACCATTCCGGGCGCGCTGCCGCTGACCGGATTGGTCTGATACGAATTGCTGGCCAAGTCGAACGTGACCGCGAAGCTGGCGTTGTATTGCACCGCCGATTGCCGCGCGCCCCGAATGTCCGCCGCCAGACTGCGAGCCGTTGCTTCCAACGCCACCGCACCGCTCGCTGAACTCAGTGAGGGAATAACGACCGAGGCCAAGATGCCGACGATCGTCACCACGATCAGCATCTCGACCAGCGTGAAGCCCTGGCGAAAAGCGGAGGGGGGAAGGCGGAGGGAGGAAAGGGGAATTGGAAACGAAGGCACTACTCCGATTCCCGACTTCCGCTCTCCGACTTCCGAATTTCTACGGCTCATAGACGTACCTCAGACTCGCCGAACCAAAGAAAGGAATCGCCGAAACCGTATCTGAAGCGCGGACGATGCCATCTGGTTCAACCTGCAATTCAATCTGCAACGTCGCCTGTCGCACTCCCGAGCGGTTGCCGAAGGTGCCTTGTGGCCAACTCAACTGCATCCAGGCCGTGGTCTGAGGCGCGGCTGATGCCAACTCGCTGTCGCTGGGAGTCAGCGAGAGTACGAAACGCGCATTGCCAATCGACTGCGTGACGCTGCTGGTCGGTGTCGAGGAACTTGGTGAACTCGACGGTCCTGGCGGAAGCGAAGGTCCAAACGGAGAACCCGTTCCGCTCGCGGGCGGGAACACGGGAGCTGAGACCGCACTGCTGGATGTGCTCAACGAGGACTGACGCAGTCGATCACACAACGGAATCTTCTCGGCCGCGGTGGAGGTCAGCAGATTGGTGACAGTCGTCGGCAAATCGCTGGCGGCGAAATCAAACGACGCTGTCTGACCGGGGAACGCGACCTCAATCAATTGACCGGGGTTTTTGGAGTCCCAAGTGTAGATCAACAACTCGCCGACGTTCGGCAGACGATTCAGCACGCCATTCGCGGACATGCCCCCTGACCGGCCGCCGGTCCACAGCACCAGCACATCCGGAATCTGATTCGTCCCCACCGGCCGAGACACGACAGTCATCCCAACACGAGTTGGCTGCCCAGCCAGGTCATACACGCCGGTCTGAGAAATCATGTACTCGATGCGTTCAATCGCCGCGCGGGCTTGCAGGTCGGAATCCTCGACACCCTTTGTATAGGACCACGCCGAGTTCACCGCGTTCGACATACCCGCCAGCACGACCGACATCATGCTCAGGATCGTCAGCGAGATCAGCAGCTCGGCGAGAGTCATGCCGCGATGACTAATACGGAGTGCGGAGTGTCGAGTGCGGAGTGATGAACCCACTCCGCACTCCACACTCCGAATTCCGAATTCCGAATTGACGACGTCTGCGCATGGTCTCCCACTCCTTCAGGGGCCGGTGACACGGAGGAGAAGACTCGCACGACTTGGGCGACAGTCCGCGTGGACTTATTCGCGGTGTAAGCCACGAACACGGTGACTCGGCGATGCGGCGTGTGTTGTGTGACCACGGTCCAGCCGGTTGGGTTCGGCTGTAATCGCTCGATTAGCACCGACCGCGTAAAGCGACCGACAAAGTTCGGTGCCGCTGCGAGTTCGGCCGTCCGGCTACCGGCCTTGCCAAGCGTCATTTCCATGTAAGCCGCTGCGGCAATTGCACCGTCATCATTGCCCAGGACTTCTCCCGCTTTGGTACGGGGTGGGCATTCGCTGAACTTGTCGTAGTCATCAATCGTCGTGAACCAACTCCGCAGCGGAATTGGCGAAACAATGCCGGCTGTTCCCGTGGGAAACTTCGAGGCGGCGATTTCGTTCATCAATTGCTCGGCCATGCCTTGCCCGACCGAACGATAAATCGAATCGTTGCTGGATTGGACTGCTCCGGCGACCGAGTTCAACAAGGCCGCGCCCGCCAGTGACATCACCGCCAGAGCGATCATCGACTCGGCATATGTGAAACCTCGGCGCAGAGGAGTGCTCGGCGCGATCAAATGTCGCGAGCAATCACCACGAACTTCGCCGAGAGTTGTCACGATCTCCGCTCCGTTTCAATGGCAGCGCATGAAAAAAGACGCGGCATGTTCCCCTCGAAGCTCCCAGCTTCCCATGCCGCGCCCGTAAAGTCGTTATCGTCCGTCCCAGAACCAGATGGGCGTCAGGGGCCGAACAGTCACCAGAAACCTAGGTCACGTCCTCAGACTGTCAAATCGCGGCCGGCATCTTTTGTCCGAACGCGGCAATCCTCGATCGTTGTCGGCCCCATCCAGCTTGTCTGGATGGACCGAACGATGGTGAGCTAGAGCAATCTCAGAGCAAAGAATTTGGGTTGAGCAAATCAGCCGCAGGGCGCTAGCCCCGGTTCGAGCGAGATTAACCGGGACTAGCGTCCTGCGGCTGATTTAGGGAGCCCCAATTCTTGGTTGTGACACAGCACTATAGGCAGACCATCCACCCGGTTCTCTGCCCCCATCCGCATCGTTGCAGAAGCCGGATACCTGCTCGCCGAATTGCGATTAGCGGGCGATCTCTCGCTCCATCGACGCGAGGTCAATGGGGGCGATAGAACCCGGTGGCATCAGGATCAATCAATCAACGAGGGCGAAGTACGATGAAGGCTGTGCAATTCGATCAGTTCGGTGAACCCGCGGATGTGCTGCGTGTGCGGGATGTCGAGCCGCCTCAGCCCAAGGCTGGCGAGCTTCTCGTGAGGATGTTGCTCAGTCCGGCCAATCCCTCGGACTTAATGACGACCCGCGGGGTGTATGGCAAACTGCCGAAGCTCCCTTGCACGCCAGGGTACGAAGGAGTCGGCATCGTCGAAGCCAGCGGCGGCGGATTGCTCGGCAAGCTGCTGGTCGGCAAACGCGTCGCCTTGCTCAACGGCATCAACGGGAATTGGCAAGAGCTGACGACGGTCGGCGCGAAACAAGCCGTGCCGTTGCCGAAGTCGCTACCGTCCGAACAAGGCGCGACGTTCTTCGTGAATCCGACAACCGCATTCGCAATGACTCAGCGAGTGCTCGCCGTGCCGAAGGGAGATTGGTTGATCCAAACGGCGGCCGCATCGGAGCTCGGCAAGATGGTCGTGCGGCTGGGACAGCGATTTGGTTTCAAGACGCTCAACGTCGTCCGTCGCGCCGAGCAAGCGGCCGCCTTGAAATCGTTGGGCGCGGAAGCGGTCGTCGTATTTGATCCCGCGCAGCATTCGGTCGACGACTTGCGAAACGAAGTGCGGCATGTGGCAGGGGATCGTGGAGTGCGTTTCGCAATTGATCCCGTCGGTGGAGCAACGGGCTCGGCCGTCGTGAAATGCTTGGCACCTGGCGGCCGCATGTTGGTCTACGGAACACTGTCGCCAGAACCCATGAGTTTCTCGCCGCGCGATTTGATGACTCCAGGAGCAACCATCGCGGGCTTTTGGTTGGCTCGCTGGCTGCCGCAGCAAGGCTTGCTCGCCAAGATCAAACTGATCCGCACCGTC
Organism: Planctomyces sp.; assembly: GCA_005778115.1. Classification (GTDB taxonomy): domain Bacteria; phylum Planctomycetota; class Planctomycetia; order Planctomycetales; family Planctomycetaceae; genus SXKJ01. The sequence continues at coordinate 40,870 of SXKJ01000005.1, forward strand.
TCGCGATTGATTCAGGAGGGGGTGCTGACATCACAGATCGGCGAAGTTTTTCCGATGGATCAGATTGCCGATGCCGTCCGCGCCGCGGAAGCGCCCGGGCGAACGGGCAAAGTGCTGTTGCGATTGGGCGATTTTAAACACGACCGCCCGTAGTGACCCGATTTATCGGGTCTTGATCGCTCGTTCGACCCCATAAATGGGGTCACGACGAGCGCGGTCAGTCGTCGTAGCGATTCGGACTCCAGCCTTGTGCGACATCGCAGAGCGTTTTCAACGTCGCGTGATCGACGGCGCAGGCGACGATGCGTGGCAGGCGCAGCATGTTGGCTCGACCGTCCAGCCACATTTCGCGGAAGTGGACCGGCTCGCCGGTATCGGTCCAGATGGCGTCCCCTCCCAGGATGCGAGCGATGTGCAGTGAGACCGGGAAGTCGTAGATGTTCGGCGAGTGAATCAGGCTGCCACCGAATTCGCCGGTTGCGAGTAGCGGGTAGATGCTGCCTGGCATGTCGTCGGGAGCGACTCCTTGCAGGCCGGCAGCGGTGACTGCCTCAGCACGTTCGCGGTCGCGCTGTTGGAAGCCGATGAGGTAGATCTGTTTTGACTGTGGCCGAGTTGCCGGAACGATCGGTGTCAGACCATCGAGCACCGCACGAGCCCGTTGGCTGGGGTCATCGGCCCCGACGACGATGCGAGAACCAATCGCCTCGAACCAGGTGCCGTGCTCACCGGTCTCCGGCACGAAGACCAGGGAGTAATGCAGCGTCTGCCGATCTCGCAGGTGCAGCATGACTGCGTAGCCGTTGCCGGTGTGGTCGCGATACTGCTTCGTGCCGTCGATCGGATCGAGCGCGATGGTCAGCTCGCCATCGGATGCGAAGTGTCCCATGTCGCCGTTCTCTTCTTCCGCCTCGATGCGACATTGCCGAAACAGCGGCGAACGGTCACGCAGTGCGGAGATGACCAGCTCCTGCACCGTCAGGTCCGCGAGTGTCAGGGCATCGGTCGCCGCGCTGCCGGACGTCTTGCCCGACAACGCGATGTTGAACTTGCGCAGTTGTCGAGCAACGCCTCCTGCCCAGCGCAAAACCTCTGGCATGTGAGTCGCCAACGCTTCGGCCACTTCGCGAACTGCGGTCATGAGAACCTGTCCTTTCACCCCACTGGCCTTGCGCCAGTGACTCGCGGGCTTTTGCACTACTCTTCGACCATTGGTGCAGAAGCCCACGAGCCACTGAGGCAAGCTCAGTGGGGGTTATGGTTATTCGTCGTCGTCAGTCTTCTTTCGATTGAACCAGGCAAACGGTGAGCGGCTGCCTTCTTCTTTCGTTTCTGGTTTCCGAGGCTCCGCGCCCAAAGCGGCGAGCACTTTGGGAAAGACCTCGTCGAACTTCGTGTCGTTGCGTCGCCAGCCGTTGAAGTCGGCGACGACTCGCGCGGCGACGGCCTTGTCGTGTTTCCCTTTCGCGTCGCCGCCGAATAGGAAGCCATCCAGCGTCAGAGGCAGCTGCAGCTTCACGTCCTGTCCGGTGTCGCGCTTCCACTGTTCCTCTCGCTTCAACAACCGCGCGACTTCTCCTTCAACCCAAGGCGATGTCAGCGAGCTGCGCGAGGCCAAGAAGATCACTTTGTTGGGCTGCTGCGAATCAAACTGCGCTTCGAGCGGCGGCTCCGAGCGGCCCGCGTCCGGCATTTCATCGAGCCAGCAGACCAGACCGACGGATCGGAGTCCTTCTGCCAGTCGCTCGGCGAACGACAGGTCTTCGTGGCTGAATCGGAGAAAACAGGCGGCCGCTTCGCGCGGAGCGGATTGCATCGCCGCCACGAAATCATCTGGTAACCCGCTGCCACGCAGGAACTCGGCGGGGATTTGCCCACGAGATTTCAGCCATGTGTCTAAGCCAATGCTGCTCGGTCCGTGATGGACCGAGGTGTCCAGACCGATGACTTGGCTGAGATCGCAATTGCTCCAGCGTGTCCAACCGCACGCCAGCCGAGACGCATGCGTCCCCGAGAACCGAGCCAGACTGAAATCCGTTCCCAAAACGCTTGCATCGCTGAGCTGCGCCTTATTGAGGTCCGCTTCGAGGAAGCTCGCTCGCGTCAGCTTGGCTTTGGTGAGGTCGCTGCTGTTGAGGTTCGCACGACCGAAGTCCGCTTCGGTAGCATCTGCCTCGCCAAGCATCGCCTTGAATAAGTTCGCTCGCCGAAAATCCGCTCGCGCGAGCGTCGCCAGCTTCATGCCCGCTCGCGTGAGATCCGCTTCGCTCAAGATCGCGCCGCTTAGGTCCGCGCGAGCCAGCTTCGCTCCGACCAACAATGCTCGCCGCAGATTCATCCCGCGCAGGTCCGCCCCCTTGAGATCAGCTTCGGTCAAATCGAGCAGCACATTCGGATTCGTCGCCCGGAACTTGGCGAGCGCCTGCTTTCCCTCTTTGACAGCTTCCAAAACTTTGCTGCTGGCCACGGCGAATCTCCGGCTTCGATGCATTGCTCACGACAACAGTGATTCTGAACGGTATTGGCCGCGAACGGCAAGCAGACGGTTATTTTCCGTTCCTTGCCCGCCTGTAGGGGGTCTGATAGTTTCCGCCCGACCGTTACGGTACCGCTCGTCGGATTGATCAATCACCTTTGAAAACGTCAGAAAGATTTTGAGGCTCGCATGTACAACGTCACGCTGATCCCTGGAGATGGAACTGGACCGGACCTCGCCGAAGCGACACGCAAGTGCGTGGATGCCACGGGAGTCAAAATCAACTGGGACGTGCAGGAATGCGGCATCGAAGTCATTGAGGCTCAGGGAAAGATCCCGGATTCGGTGTTCGCGTCGATCCGAGCCAACAAGATTGGACTGAAGGCCCCGATCACAACCCCGATCGGCAAAGGATTTCGATCGGTCAACGTCGCGCTGCGACAAGAGCTGGGCCTCTATGCCTGCGTGCGACCGTGCAAGACGTACAAAGGGGTTCGGTCGTACTTTGAAAACACCAAAGTGGACCTGGTCATCGTCCGTGAGAACACCGAAGACCTCTATGCCGGCGTTGAGTTCCAAGCCGGTCAGCCGAAGACCACCGAGCTGATTCAGTTCATCAACTCGATCGCGACCGGCAAGAAGATCGGCACTGGGTTGCAAACGACGGGCGTCAGCATCAAGCCGATGTCGGTCGAGGGAACTCGGAATATCGCCAAATACGCCTTCGACTACGCCGTGAAGTACGGCCGCAAGTCGGTCACGTCGATCTGCAAGGCGAACATCATGAAGTTCACCGACGGTCTGTGGTACGACGAAACGCGAGCCGTCGCGACCGCGTTCGGTGCGAAGTACGAAGACCCGAAGCTGGCCGAAGGGGTGAAGGCCGATCCGACGCTCGCTGGCAAAGTCTCCAGTGCGGCCGGCATCCACTACATCGAGCGGCTCGTGGACAACATGTGCATGCAGTTGGTCCAGAAGCCGGAGAACTACGATGTGCTGGTGATGGGCAACTTGTACGGCGACATCCTCAGCGACCTGTGCGCTGGCCTGGTCGGCGGCTTGGGAGTCGCTCCCGGAGCGAACATCGGCCCGGACTCGGCGATCTTCGAGGCGACTCACGGTTCGGCCCCGAAGTACAAAGGCCAAAACAAGGTCAACCCGACTGCGCTGATCCTCTCCGGCAAGCTGATGCTGGAACACATGGGCGAAGCCGCTGCCGCCGCGAAGCTCGAACGAGCCGTCGCCAGCATCATCGAAGAAGGCAAGTACGTCACCTACGACATGAAGCCCGACCGCAACGACCCCACTGCCGTCGGCACCCGCGAAATGGCCGAAGCGATCTGCAAACGTATGGCAGAATTGGGGTGAGCCGTGTTGTGACGGTGGTGATCCTCGCTTGTCCGGGACCGCGTTTATGATCCACAGCGCTGTCGGACTCATCCATGTGATTGCCGCCGTCATCTCTTTGCTGAGCGGTCTCGTGATCTTTCTCCGCAAGAAGGCGGGTGCGCTACATCGGTTCTTGGGGTATGTCTATTCGCTGGCCATGCTCGTGATGCTCTTGACCGCTCTTTCCATCTATCAACTGAGCGGCTCGTTCAATCTGCTTCACGGTTTCGCGATCATCAGCACCGTGCAATTAGGCTGCGGTCTGTACCACGCCGTCTCGCGGAAACCGAAAGGAGCCTGGTTGGACTCGCATTACCGATGGATCATCGGATCGTAGATCGGCTTGTGTGCGGCTCTCGTCGCCGAGAGCGCGATACGGGTCACCTGCCTTACCTTTATGATCAAGGCGTTCGATCGTTTGGCTGGTTTTGGATCATCGTGGGAACGGCAACATTCGTCGTCGTCTGGGTCGGGCAAATCCTGATGAAACGAAATCGTGGAATTCTGAAAAACCATCAACGGTAACTGCGAGTTCGGGATCAGGTCTTCCAACTCGAAAATGGTAGACCTGCCCCACGCTGATTACGCGACGTTCACGAGAGCTTTTCCGAGCACGTCGAATTTCGGCGTGATCCCCAGTCTCGGTTGTGTGCTGGCCGATATTCGGCCATGCGATCGTTGTGGCGCTCCGTTGGTGAGTCGCGACTTGGCAGCAAAGAATTTAGGGTTTATCGGACTTCGGTGTGGGTATTGGTCTAAATGAGTTGTCTTGGTTACATGTCGAGCCCTCCGCAATGGAAGTAGATGGCGGTGATGAAGCTGTGCAGGTTTCGATAGCCGGCGGCACGTCGTTTGAGGGACATGATTTTGCTGTTGAGTCCCTCGGAG
>SXKJ01000046.1 GCA_005778115.1 Planctomyces sp.
CTGATGGAAGGCTTCACGTCGCTGTGGATTTTCACGCTCGGAGCGTGCCTGGGCAGCTTCTTGAACGTCGTGATTTACCGTTTGCCGGCGGGTTTGAAACTTGGCTCGCCGCCATCGCGCTGCCCGGTGTGTGAAACTCGCATCGAACGCCGAGACAACGTGCCGATCATCGGCTGGCTTCGGCTGCGCGGTCGTTGCCGAACGTGCGGGACGAAGATTTCGCCGCGATATCCAATCATCGAATTGCTCGTCGGGCTGTTGTTCTTCGTGTTCCTCAAAGTCGAACTTCTCTCCGGTGGCAAAAACCTGCCGTATCGCGAACCAAACAGCTACGCGGGAGTCGTCTGGATCATCTGGTACACAAAATGGGATTTGGTCGGCATCTACTTCTTCCACCTGTTTCTGCTCTGCGTGATATTGGCCGCGTCGCTGATGCACGTCGATGGCCATGCGGTCCCCAATCGACTCTGGCGTCCCGCATTCCTGGTCGGCCTGATCGGCTCGGTGCTGTTCGCGACGTTGCATCCGATTCCGGTCATCACACCGCGACCGCAATGGCTTGAACAACTCCGCTGGTCCATCACGCTCCCCGACAAGCTGTTCTCCGGTTGGCCGTTCCGCCTCGGCGTCGGCCTCGATGGTCTCGCGGACGCCGCCGCCGGGATGTTGTGCGGTGGAGTGCTCGGCCTTTTGATGGCCGCATGTTGGAAAGGAGCGCAATCGAGAGCTGGAACGGCTCAACATGATCTTGTCTGGGCGAGTGCGCTCGTCGGCCTCTTCCTTGGCTGGCAAGGAAGCCTTGCAGCGACCGCCATCACATTGCCGTTACAGATCGTATTACGCCTCGCCTTGTTCCGCTTTCCTAGCATGATTCGCGGGCAAATCGGGGTGTTGGCTGGCGCAGTGGTTGGCTTGCTGCTGACGTGGAGACTGTTGGCCAAACTATTTTGATGGCATTCGCAATTCATTCGATCTGCGAATCAGATTCTCAATCGGAATGTGCACGACGATTCCGAAGGAGGCGACTATGACCGAGCGTCGTTGGGAACCAATCGTCCCTCATCTTCGCGAGTTCCAACGTCACCTCGCGGCCCACATTCCCGAACTTCGCATTGTCCCGGCGAATGATCGTCGTTGGTCGGAAGAGCGTTATCGAGAGCAATGCAAAAACGGCATCTTCGACCAGTACGGCGTCTACTTGATCTTCGATGCGAACGAATCGTTGGAATATGTGGGTGTTGCGATGAATCGCTTTCACGACCGAATTTGGTCGCACGACACGGCCGTCGATCGGATGCTCACCGATGTCATTCCAATTCCGCACGAATACTATTTTCTCGGTCTCGCGCTGGAGTTCTTCCTGATCGCACGACTGCGGCCTCTCAAGAACGTGACCTATCGCAGTTATTCGATCCCGGCACACAACTTATCGGAGTGAACTTGATGCCGACGCTCAATGGCAACTCGCGGTGCTCACGGGTTCCGTAGCGAGCCTTCTACCGATGCGGACATCGCGTAGCGAATTGGTCGGCAACTCGTTTGGTGGATGCTTGGCAAATCGTTCTTTGCCACGCGGACGAAGCGGCTCGTGAAGCGGCATATGGAGCAAATGCTGTTCTTCATCGACCGCGCCTGCCTCGTCGGTTTCAGGTAGTCCGAGATCGCTATGCTCACGCCGCCATCATCGCGGACAGACTCAGCGCTTATTTGAACGCGACGAATCCTTGTGCTCGTGTTGGTGTACATGGCCCGCCGCAGGTTTTTCTGATTTGCTGCGTCGATTGGGTGGCTTGAGGTTCTCGACTTTGAGCGTCAAGAAGTTCTCGTCCTTCGCCGAGACTTCGATGCTCAGCCCCGAAGTCGAGTACGCTCCGAAACGTGGATCGACGACTCCTTCATAGCTGGGCTGAAAGTTGGCGAGTTCTTCCGTCATCACCATTTGAACGACGACGCAGTCGTGCTTGCCGGCAACCGCTCCGTCGTCTGTCTTGTAAGTCGTCAGGTGAAAAACGCCATCCTTGTCGATGGTCCCGCGCGCTTGAATCTTGTGGTCGCGCGATTTGACTTCGACTGTCCCGACATGTGCTGGCGAACCGTCCTCGAAGACGACCTGGCCAGTCACCGGATAAGTCGGAAGCCGCCCGTCAGAGCAACCGGGGAGGCCGGACAGCAACACGAGAGTGGTCAAGAATCGCACAGCAGCTTGCGGCATGTTGCTCCCTCGTCTTAGGTCATACGAGTCGCGTTAGAACTCACCGATCGGCTGGCGATCATGGCGATTGCACAAACGGCCGAGGACGTCCGTGTCGAGCGCCGTCGCAATGGAGCGCACGCTGCCGTCGCTCATTGCGAAGTGGCAGCGTGAAGGATGCCAGCTTCCCCACGCGACCAAGCCGTTTCCCGACGCACCGATGTCGGACACGATTGGCACGGTCGGCCCGCCGACTCGCGAAAAGTTGAAGACGTGATCGCCATTGAAAATGAAAGCGTCTTCCGGAGACTGCCCTAGCTTACCGAGCGGAACGTGCATCTCGCCCGCGAGGATTGTGGAACTCAGCCCATCCGTGATGTCTTTGTGACGAATCCGGTCCACCCAATCCATTGGCGTTGAACTCTCGCAATGAGCACGACTGGAAATAATGACTCCGGTTCCGTTGCCGCCGTGATAGAAGTCGGTCGGCAAGCCGAAGGAGCCGGGCGAGAGGTCGCCGTGATTGCCGCCGTAGTCGCCGACAGCTCCGGGGACCAACGTCGAGCTGCTCGACGGAATCGTGATGGTGCAACCGCAAGGCAGCGTGATCGTGACCGTTGAAGTGGATGTCAGCAGTCCGTTGCCGACCGCCTCAGACAATGATCGCCTTGACGGACAGACATGGTTCGCCAGCGAGAACTTGCGCACGTCAGCGGCATGGCTGGTGTAGGTTTGAAAAAAAACCAGCGTTTGCCAGCGGCAGTTTGTTCCAAAAACGGCATGATGCGAACCAGCCAAGTCGTCTCTTGGCCGCCGCAACTCATGTCGGATGGATCGCCAGGGCGCGGCTGATAGCGAGCCGGCGGGTAGGCTTGCCACGAGTCGTGAAACGATTCGGTCACGAGTGCGATTTGCTTGAGGTTGTTCTTGCACTGCGTCGCGCGAGCCGACTCGCGAGCCGCCTGCACGGCGGGCAGCAACAAACCGACCAGCACGCCGATAATGGCAATGACGACCAGCAGTTCAATGAGCGTAAAGCCGTCACGAGGACGGTTTGAATGAACGGCGTGTCTGCGCATGTCGCTGACTCCGACGAGTGAGCGGTCCGACCGGGAAGACGCTACCTTTACGGGGAGTATCGGTCAATCGGCGGAACTTGCCGCTGCCGGTCTCAGCGCTCTTGAAGAATCCTGGTCCTGTGCCGCGCGTCGCACCGTTTCTGACGAAAACCCGCCGAGTTCAATCCGTTGCGGCTTCACTCAAACCTCGCGCGGATCGGAACTTTGCTCCAGAACAGCATCAGACTTTGCCGATTGTAACGGTTGGTCGGACCTGCCTTCGGAAGGGGGGGTGTCTGGATGTTTGGTCGCAAGATGGCTGTCGCGGCAGTCGTGGGAAGCGGGCTATGGCTCGCTTCGACGTCGGTGTTTGAGCCGATGACGCCCACGCTGCGCGCCAATGAACCGCCGCAAACTGCGGGGACGAATGCGTCCGCGCCGCAGCGCAGGCCCAAGGTGTTTCCGGCCAGTCGCGAGAAAACGGCCGCGAGTCCCTCGAACGTCCGACCCGCGCAATTTGAGATTCAGTTGCCGGCTCCGAAAGTGATCCCTCCCGAACCCGCGCCGGCTGCCGAACCAAATTCCGACGAGCCAGTGATCGACAGTCCGCGCGGCCTGCCTCCGCTCCCCGATCCGCTTGGTCAGCCTCTTCCGCCTCCACCGGGTCGAGCGCGGCGTGTGTATCAATTGCCGGCCGAAGCCTTGAAGAAGATGGCGTTGATCGAATTTCGCGGCGTGGTACTCGGCGAGGCAATGAAGGACTTCGGAGAGCAGTCAGGCTTGAACATCATCACGTCGCCAGACGCCTCGAAGGTTGAGATCAACGTCTATCTGCGGAACGTCACGCCGATGGACGCGCTGGATGCGATCTGCAAGACCAACGGCTTGTACTTCAAGGTCGATGAGAGATCAGGCATCGTTCGCATTTCGACCACGAAGGAATACCGCAAGACGCTGTCCGAGTTCCAGGAAGAGCGCACCGAAGTCTTCACTCTGCTCTACCCGAACCCGTATGTCGTCGCGTTGGCGATTCGCAACACGTTCGGTGACCGCGTGCGTCTCGGCATCGGCGACATGCAAACGGACTTCGATCAGACGCTCGACCTGACTCAGCGATTGCAGCGGTTCGATCTCATCGAGAGCCGCAATCAGGGACTTGGCACGTTTCAGAACAATGGCGGTCGCGGCGGCAACCAGAATCAGTTCGGCAACCAGAATCAGTTTGGAGGCGGCCTGGGTGGAGGTTTCGGCGGCGGCGGCGGACGATTCGGCAATCAATTCGGCGGTGGCGGCCTCGGCGGGTTCGGCGGTGGACTTGGCGGCGGGTTCGGAGGCAATTCATTCGGTGGACAAGGCGGGCAGAATCAGCAACAGCCGCAGCCTGAAAAGCCGCTGGACAACCTCTCGCCAGAAGAAGTCTTCGCGATCGAAACCGCGAAGCAAACCGGCTCGACCGACCCGGAGGCTCTCGCCGGCATCATGGAGAAGTATCGCGCCACGATCTTTGTCTCGGTCATTCGCCGCAACAATCAGCTCATCGTGCGCACCGGTGACGAGCAGATCATGCAGCAAATTTGCGAATTGGTCGCGCGGCTCGACGTGCCGACTCCGCTGGTGTTGCTGGAAGTGAAAGTCATGCGTGTCGATTTGCTCGACGGCTTTCATTCCGTGTTCGACTACCAATTGACGGACGGCAGCCACAACGCGGGGACGTTCAGCCAAGGGGATTTCGTGGGCATTCCGGGGAAGACCGCTGACAACATCGCGGTGGCGGGATCGACGTTTCTCAACGGTGTCACGTTTCCAGGTGGCTTGTCCGCCGGAGCGAAGGCCAGCGATCTGACGTTTCAATACGTTAACCAGTCGTTCCGCATGCGGATGCAATTGCTGGAGGACCGCAACCGCGTGACCGTCCTCTCGTCCCCACTATTGCTGACGGCCAACAACGAGGTGAGCCGCATCTTCGTCGGCGAGACCGTGCCGATCACGACGACATCCGGTTCGACCACGCAACTGCAGAACGTCGGCAACACGAACACCAATCTCAACGCGCCGACCACCGAGTTGCAGGACATCGGCCAAGCGTTGCTGATTACGCCCAACATCAACGCGGATCGCACCGTCACGCTGCGCATTTCACAGGAGCAATCCGACATCAAGCCGAACGGCGGAACCATTTTTCTGCCGGTCACGAGCGGCGTCGCCAATCAGACGACCGGCTTCCAAGCTCAGCAAGTCGATACCGTCCGCCGGCGCACGATCAGCGGCACGGTGGTCGCCAAAGATTGCATGTCCGTCGCGATCGGCGGATTGATCGAAGAAGGAGTGTCCGATATTCGATCGGGAGTTCCGGTGCTCGGCAAGTTGCCCGGCCTGGGATTCTTCTTTCGTCGGCAAGCGACCGGGCGAGCTCGCACGGAATACATCGTGATGATCCGCCCCTATGTCTTCAACACTCCCGCCGAGTCCGCTGCGCTCAGCCAACAACTGCTCCCCGAATTGAGCCTGCATCCGAACGCACCAGACGCGCAGGGGACGATGAATACCTTCTACCCGCACGAGGTCGTTCGCCCGAATCCGCCGCTCGACTACCACGACAACATTTTTCGATTTCACAGCGTCCAGCCAAAACGGTACTGACAACGTCGCCGTCACCGCTCCGCGTGACGAGCCGAACGCTTCATCGACTTGGTTTAGTTTTGGCTTCGGAATTCATCATGTCACACGCTCTCCGTCTTGCTCTGATCTTCGTCTTACTGAGCGTTGTCGTTGGCCGAGCGGCTGATCCGAAGCCACCAGCGTCGTCCCCGACCAAAGGGACGTTGCGACTCGCGGCCGACAAAACCAAAGGCTTGTTCTCCGGCTTCAAACGGGCGTCGCCTTCGTCGGACGCGAAGGCCAAACTGGATCGCCCGGCAGCCGTCAAAGCGGGCGCGACCATGACCGGCGTGAAGACGGTCAAACTGGATGGCCACGCACTCATGCTGGGCCAAGAGGATCAGTTGGCATTGACCACCGATCAATTTCGTCAGCAAGCGTCCGATGCGTTGCAAGCCAATCAACGCCGCAGCCTGACTCAGTTGGTGCGACGGTATCCCGACATCGCGCTTCAAACTCTGCGCGACAGTTTGTCGTCAGCCGCTCCCGACAAAACGCTCGATGCCATCGCCACGGAGTTCGATGCACTGTGGTCAAACTCGCCGTCGAACAACGGCTGGGTGGCCGCGTTCGCGGTGAAGGTGAACGCGCCGAAAAAATACGAGGCGGCGATCAAGGCTCGGCGAGAACTCGTCACCGCACTGGCGGATGGCGGCTTGCCAGAACGCCGAGCCGTCTTGCCGAGCACTCTGCCGAAGGACGCCCCGACGCCGTGGCAAGTCGATGCGTGGCATCTCACTGGCATCGTCACGTTGCTGGAAGAGCATCCGGCCGACGCCGCGAAAGCGTTTCAGCAAGCGACTCGTTTGGCGACGGCCTCGCAACCCTTTGAAGCCGCCGCCAGCAGCCTGCTCTTGAGCGAAGCCGCTCGCCGCGCTGGCGATGCGAAGGCGGCGGTCTCCGCTTGGCAATTCTCCGTCTCGCAAGCGGCCAGCCTGTTAAAGCGATATCCCCCGATCCACGACCCCGCCTTTTGGGAACGAGCCGCCTACATCCGCCCCAACGGAGCGGCCTGGCCAGCCGAGTTGCATCCCGCATGCGTCGAGTCTCTCTCGCACACGCACCTGAGCGACCTGTCAAAGTCCGCCGATGCGTACGACGCGACCGCGCTGCTCTGGGCGTGCATCGGTTTGGCTCGGCTCGACCGTGATGAACCTCAAACCGCGCTCGTCGCTTTCAAGAAATCCGAATCGTTCGTGGCCTCGTCGCTCGACCGCGACCGCCTGCAACTGGCCGAAGCGAAGACGTTCGTGCGACTCGGCCAAGCCGCCGCCGCGACTGCACTCTTGGCTCGCTTGTCGCAGCACGAATCGCCGAGCATCTCTCGCCCCGCACTTGCGATGCTCGGCACGATGAAGCTGCAAGCCAATCAAGCCACCGTGGGCCTGAGCCTGCTCCGCAAAGCCCTCGAAACCGAACCGCTGACGAACTGGCCCGGACGCTCCGAAGCGGAAGCCGATCTCGGCCTTGCGTATCTAATGACCGGCGACGAACCGCGTGGCCTGAAACTTCTGCACTCAGCCCAGCAGCAATTCGAGTCCGCTGACCAACTCGAATTGCTGCTGACTTCTCTTCAGAACGAAGCGGCTCATCACACGTCGCGCGGCAACAAGCGAGAAGCCGCAAGCGTCAACGAGCGACTTGCGAGAACGATGCAATCGAAGGAATAGCGGTCGCGCACGTTGTCCCAACATTGGTCGGCCGCTTGCCAAGAACGTGTCAGCCCGTGTCAGTTCATGGTCGGACCTGAATGGCGTGAAGTCGGTAGTTGAGCTTTGACGAAAGCTCAACCGGCATTTTCCGTTCGCTCAGTCCAAAGGAGCCTGACCATGACGACTCGAAATGTGCTATTCGGAACGCTGTTGTTGGCAATCTGCGCGTTGGTCGCGAGCGGCGACGAAGCCTCGACGAAAACCAAGTCCGCCGCGCCCGCCAAGGCTGCCGGGGGCAAGGAAGATCACGCGGCGATGCCGTGTGGTCAAAATAATCAGCCGCATGGGAAGTTCTTTGGCCAATCGAGTTTTGATGGAACAAACGATCGAGAACTCGGCCGGCTCTGGCCGAAGGAGGCACGGAATCACGCTGGTTCGGCGACGATGTCTGTCGGTTTTTCAACGTTTGCGCACTCGGTGAACCAGGCCGTGATCTTGCGGCAATACAATCCGTGAGCCAGCAACCGTGGTTCAAGCGGCGCGGCGATGGTAGTAGCGCAGCAATCCGCCGAGTCGTTCGCGACATTCGATGTCGCCTGCTGTCTTACCAATGTCGCCCGTGTGGTCAAAAAACTCAAACGCGTTGAAGCCTTCGGTGCCGTCAGAACTTTGCCATCGGGTGATTGAACGGTGTTTGGGGTGGGGCCGGGGGCGAAGGTGTTGCTCATCGTGCGTCCTTGCGAAGCCGCTCCTTGGTCGCCTCTGAAAGTTCCCGCCAGTCTCTTCCCTTCAACCCGGCAACCATCGCCCACAGGAGGTTAAGGCTGGCCTTGGGCTGGTGCTGCTTCACGAGACGGTAAACGACGACGGGGCCGAGGCGTTCAAGCTCGGCAATCGTGGTGATCCCGGCCTCACGCAGCCACTGGCCGCTCTTAGGGCCGAGGTTGCGAAGAGATTCGATGGGGAGTTCAGCCATGGTGCGATTTCAGCCCCCATGCACCTTGGCGACGATCTTGTCCATTTCGGCGGCGGTGAAAGCCCGGCAGGTGGTCGTGTGGACGTTGCCCATCGCTCCCAGATGCAGAATGGCGGCGGTCGCTGTCTCATCATCCGGGGCTTCGAGAATCAGCAGGCCGTCGTGGTCGCCCAAGGTCCAGTAGATTTCCTTGACCTTCGCACCGAGCTTCTTCGCCTCGGCCTTGAAGATCGCCGCCCGCTTAGTCGTGTGGTCGATGTCCTTGATGCCCTGTTGCGAGAACTTGATGTTGGTGATGAAAGTTGCCATGTGAGTCTCCTTGTTGTGGTTGAGTAGGACAGGACGCCAGGCCCCCAAGCCGGGCGTCACTCTTCATCTGCTTCTATCTGCTGCGGTCTTTCTGGAATGTACGGGATCAGTCCTTGGCGAAGTGCTTTCTCCTGAATCTCCCGCTTCAAATACCTTGCATCCAGAATGAACCCGTTCACTTGGATCATCCAGACCTTTGGGTTCTGGGCGATCCGGCTGTGTAGCGTCCATTCCGGGTCCATCGATCTGATCTTGAACATCTTGCGGATCAACATCGACTTGCCCTGGCCGGTGCTTTCGCCGACGCCAAATGCCTTGTCGATAGCCGTCAGTTTCATGTGCGGGCTTTGGGCCTTGTCGTCGAGGAAGTTCACCCAGCCAATGGTGCGGACGATGCCACAGGCCCAAGTATTCGGCTTGCCACTCACCAATGGCGACGGACGCTTACGGCCCAACTTCTCGGTGAGCCTACGGCAAAGCTCGGCGTATTCGTCGTTCAGATGCTCTTTGCAGAACGCATCCACGAGACCGGCGATTTCCTCGGCGGCTTGATTCTTGGCTTCGTCAGCGGCGGGTTTGCGTTTTGGCATGGCTATCTCATACTCCTCCAGTCCGGCAAACTTTTCTTCATCTCTTTCGTCGCCTGCTGCGCATCGAACTTGTCTGAATCGAACCGACCGCCGATCCATTCCAGCATGTTCTCATGCTCTTCGTGTTTTGGATTGCGGATCGCTTCGAGGAAGTCGCCGTAGCCCCACACGCCGCCGCAATCTTCTGGCGGACAGGCACGTTCACCCTCCAAGCAAAGCGGGTATTTCGCTTTGGGATCGACCGGCGGGCTTCCCTCGAACACGACCTCGTGTTCCCAGCCGTCACCGAAGTCGTACTCGTACTTGAAGGTGAATTTCTTGTCGGACTTGGGCAGGATTTGGCTGAGATTCATCTTGGTCGAATCGACGCCCTCGAAGTCCTCGAACCCATCGTCGAGCAGTTCGGGATCACCATAACGTTGGCCCTTGATCTCAAACTGGTGGAGATGGGAGTTGGTCCAGCCCATTGCTGTTTGAATGTGTTCGTGGAGCTTGTCGAGCGTGCAGTCCTTCACCTGAATTCGACGCCAGATTGGGGGCTTGGCACTGAGCAACGTGATCTTGAACTGGTACAGAGTGTCGGTCGGCTTCGATTTCTTCGCCTTCGCTGGCACCGAGGAGACCACGTTACTTTGCAGGCAGTCCATCAACTTCTTGGCGATGAAAAGGAGTTTCAGCCGTTTTAGCGGCTCACCATCGAGCAGGGATTCGGCCAAGGCGATGACGATGCTGGCGGTTTCGGTGATCGTGAAGCTGGCGTCCTTTTTCGCCAGCTTCTTTTTGATCGTGGCCGAGAGACCAGGAAGATCGGCGGCAATGGCCCGCTCGGAGTCGTCCAGGTAGAACCCCTCAACGACCTTCTTCTTGATCGCTAGTTGCTCGGCGGCAACCAGGGCCTGGGCAGCGAATTCGGCCAGTGCCACCGATTGTTCGGTGAGGTCGGTGGGTTTCTTGCGGGCCATGTTTTTACTTCTCTCTGCCAACAATCAGTTCGATCCTTCAGCATTCACACGACGCGAGCGTTCATACCTTTGGATCAGGTCGCATCCCGGATGATCCAGCCGCTTCCAAAGATCGAAAACGACAAAACTTCAAGGACATGCGATGGTCCGATTCATTCCAGCGGAAGAATTGAAAAAACGGTACGACGTCTTGGGCCACTTTACTCGGTGGAGTTTTCTCGAAACAAGTTCGTGGAATGCAGACACGAAACGTGTCTTCAAATCTTCGACAAGGTGAATCACGAAGAAAGCGACGATAGACTCCACAACGAGGGTTTCGCGCAGACCGCTGGCATCGGCCAATTCAGTCACGAACTTGTCGCGATGAATCGAACATCATGGAGCGTGAGATGAACGAACGTAAGCCTGCGGTATGCGATGGTGAACGGCAGTCGTCAGGAACCGTACTAGAGTCGGCCGAAGAAGTTCGGCAAGCGATTCAAGATGCCCAAAGGTCACTGCAATCAGCCATTGAGCGTCCGCGTCCGGCTGGTGGGGAGGCGCAGGAGTCATCATCAACTCAGCCTTTTTGCCCGAGAAATCGGCCACCGATGGCGGTGCTTTGTGTACGTTTCGATGAAGAGGACGAAGGCCAACAGATTGCAGTTTTTGCTTCGCCCTTCGTGATTGGACGAGTCGAAGGAAACTTGGTCATCGACCATGACACCGAGATCTCTGGTCGCCACGCCGAACTCATTCGAGTTTTCGACAATGGCCGACATTTCTGGCAGCTTCACGACCTCAAAAGCACTAATGGGACATTCGTCCGAGCAGCGGTCGCGTTGCTAAAGGACCAACAAGAAGTTCTGCTGGGCGGGCATCGCTATCGGTTTGAGATCGAGACCGCTGACGATGCTACTGATAGAACAAGGTCGCCATCCACGCGAAAAGTGCAACAGGCCCCGTCGCGAACAGAACAAAGGGTGTTGGCAAGTCTCATAGAAGTCGGTGAAACTGGGAGCGAGAAACGTTTCGCGATCACTTCGACCGAACATTGGATTGGGCGCGATTCCCGATTGTCTTCGATTGTTTTGGACGATCCGATGGTCAGCCCGCGTCACGCTCGACTTTATCGCGACAAGCAAAACCGATGGCTGTTGTCGAACGCGAAGTCTCTCAACGGAATCTGGCTGCGGATCAACCGGATTGATTTGGGGAGCACTGCGCAGTTTCAAATGGGTGAGCAACGGTTTTCGATCCGAATGCCGTGATCGAGCGGGGGCGATGACGGATGGCTCGGCAGAAGACTTGGCTCATTGGCAGTGGAACCGACTGCGACGTCGTCGTCCCGCACCCGAATGTTTCGGCGAATCACTGTCGCCTGACGCGCTCGGCCACCGGGTTTGTGGTGGAAGATTTACAATCCTCAAACGGCACTTTCGTCAACGGCGTGCGTGTCGTTGAACCGATGGCCGTTTCGCGCCAAGACCAGATCACGTTGGGGCGAACCGTGGAAATGCCGTGGCCCGGTTCCGGGGCAGCCACTTTCGACGAGGGAGGGCAAAGCTCCCGCCGAGCCACTGAATCAACGGCTCATGCTGGCTTGGCAGGAACCTCGCCCTCCCGGTCGCTGCATGAAGCTGTTCAAATGACGGTCACTTTGAGCGGAAACGCGATGGTGCTGGGACGTGACCCGCAGTGCGACCATGTGCTCGATTATCCGATGGTGTCGTGGCGACATGCTCGCATCACGCGGGACGGGGCGAGTCTGTTTGTCGAAGACTTGAATTCCTCAAACGGCACGTTCGTCAACGGCGTTCGGATTCGCGAACGGACGGTGGTGAAGCCGGGAGATGATGTCGGCCTCGGCAGCTACCGGTTCTCAGTTGGCACCGATGGGAGCCTTCGCCAGCGAGACTATCGCGGCGATCTGACGGTTGAAGCGCGAGGGATCAGTGTCGATGCCGTTGGTCGGCGGCTGCTCGATGGGGTGTCGCTGACGATTTATCCGTCTGAGTTCGTCGGTCTGATGGGGCCGAGCGGCGCGGGGAAGAGCACGTTGATGAACGTGCTTAACGGATACACGCCGCCGCAGACCGGGCAAGTTCTCATCAATGGCCGCAGCCTCTATCAGCACTTTGACGAGTTTCGTGGGATGATCGGCTTCGTCCCGCAGGATGACATCATTCATTCCGAACTGACTGTGCGCGAGGCGTTGTTCTACTCGGCACGCCTGCGGCTGCCACGAGACTTCAGTACCCGCGACATCCACAAGCGAATCGACGCAGTCTTGGCACAGCTTGGTTTGGCCGGCATCGACGACGTGTTGATTGGCTCGCCAACACGCAAGGGAATCAGCGGAGGCCAGCGGAAGCGTGTGAACTTGGCGATGGAACTGCTCACCGACCCGTCGGTGCTGTTTCTGGACGAACCGACTTCGGGACTGTCGTCGGAAGACACGCTGATCGTCATGCAGGTGCTGCGGCAACTCGCCGACGCTGGCAAGACGATTTTGCTGACGATTCACCAACCGAGTCTCGAAGCGTTCAGCAAGCTCGACAACGTGGTCGTGGTCGCAAAGGATGCCGGCAGCACCGATGCGGGTCGGCTGGCGTTTTTCGGCCCGGCCGTTCCCGACTCGATCGAGTTCTTCAATCCGCAGAATGGCAATGCGAACTCTCCAGCCACGCCGCTTGTTCCCGACATGCTGCTGAGAGGTCTGGCAACCCAACCGACTGCCGCGTGGTGCAAGCGATATAAGTCCTCCGAGTACCATCGGGAGTTCGTGAAGGAGCGGGCAGGAAGCACGATCAGCGGAGACATGGCGAGCCGCTCACGGCGTCCCAATGTGGAGTTTGGACCAACCCAATGGTGGACTCTGGTGCGACGTTCATTGGCCGTGAAACGCCGCGACGTGGCGAATACCACGATCTTGTTGGCACAAGCGCCGGTCATCGCCGCGCTGTTGGTGATGGTTTTTAGCCGCAACACATCGGCGACATTGACCGCTGAAAACTGGAACTCGTCGGCTCAATCCACGTCGATCACCGTCTTTATGTTGTCGCTCTCTGCGATCTGGTTCGGCTGCTCGAACTCTGTGCGTGAAATCGTTGCGGAGTGGCCGATCTATCTGCGCGAGCGGATGGTCAATCTTCAGATTCCGTGGTATGTGGGCGCGAAGTTCACGGTGTTGGGAGGACTGTGCTTGGTGCAGTGCCTAATCCTGCTTGGTGTTGTCCACTGGGGCAACGGTTTGCACGGACCGTGGTTGCCAATGTTTGGCGTGCTGGTGCTTTCATCGGGAGTCGGCTTGGCTCTCGGTCTGTGTGTGTCGGCCATCGTCAAAACTTCGGAAGTGGCGATCGCATTGTTGCCGTTACTGTTGTTGCCGATGGTCATTCTCGGCGGCATTTTGCAACCGCCACGCGAGATGAATGCGCTTGGCCGCTGGTGTTCAAGTACCGTTCCGTCGCGTTGGTCTTTTGAAGCATTGCTCGTTTTGGAATCCACCGAACGGCAGAAGAGTGCGCCGCGAAGCATCACGTCTGCATCACTAACGTCGCCGGACGCGGCCGCCGGCCCAGCCGTTGTCAAACCAGACTTTGATATCGCGGAGTTTTACTTTCCGAGGAATAGCGAGCGGAGGGGAGTCCCGTTTTGCTTGTTCGCTTTAGGAGCTATGGCCGTTTTGCTGCTTCTCGTGATCCAAGTGACTCTCCACTCTCGTGACTTGAACTAACGGTCAAAACTTCCCCTAAAAGTTCCTCGAACGGATTTGAGTTGACTCGTCAGCAGTTGTCCCATTTGAAAGGCACTCATTCGCTCGCCGAGTGCGATTTGCTGCAATTCTTTTTCTTCGGCTTTCATCAGATTCAATTGGTCTACAGAAGCCTCTAAAGAGCAGAGATCAACGTAGTACCGGGCCATCATGTCAAAGATAAGATTGTAGGCCGCATGTCCGTTGGCATCCGCTTTTGCGAACGACAGATTGTGTTCCTGCATGTAAGCAATCAGTGCTTCGATGGTGATGCCATCATCCAAATTGATCGGCTCTAAGATCACGTCTTCGAGTTCGTAGCCTTCCACAAACCGATAGGCTCCGGCCACCATCTGCTTGACGTGCTTTTCAGCCTCATTGTAGCGCAGCCAGTCATCGTGTGAGCGTGCCGACTTGTCGCGGATGCGGCGCATTTCGTCGCTCTTTTTGGTTTGGACCTCTTCCATGAGATCGTGAACCGTGTCCAGAAGTTGATCCGCAGTTTTCGGCGAAACCGGCTGCCCTAATTTCAATTCCTCGACGACTTGATCTCGCAACTGTTCAATCTTCTTGGTCTGTGGCTGGAAGGCTTTTGATCGAAGGATGACTGGCCAGCGCGTATCCAACGGCAGTTGGTTCAGTCGGCCCGAAAGTTTTGGCCCCACCAATCCCTGAGTCCAGATGATGTGCCGCGTCGTCTGCTTCGAGAGTTTGTAACTCTCGGTGATTTCACGGAAGAGTTGCTGTTCTTCCTGCGAGACGCTCTTCTCTTGGAGATTCTTGCGATAGAACGAGTGCTCAAATGCGGCCGGTCCACATTCTTTGAGAAAGAAGTTCAACGCCTTGCCGTTGGCGATGTCTCCGCGAAACGCATCGCGATGTTCCAGAAGGCCATGAGCCGTCGTCTCACGGACGTGCTTCATTTTTTCAAACGCTTTCACGGTTTTCGACGGCTGCGGAATCAGGCCCTGCTCGGACAAATGAAAGCTGTTGAGAACGACCTTTTTCGCATAGACGACTCGTGCTTCCAGGGTTTCACGCCGGGCTCGGAGTTCCACCAGTTCGCGAGCCGCAGCCGCGCGTCTTTGCTGTTCGAGTTCTGCGACCTTCAACTCAAAGTCATCGCCGGCCGCGTCCGGCATGGGCAGTCCCATCGCGAGTAGACTCAAACTGAGCAACAGTTTCTTTGTGAGAAGCAGGCGACGGCTGCGTCCACATCGGAAATCGCATTTCTTCATGGCATGTCCTGCAAAAACACATCGAAGGGAGTTCACGCTATTTCGACAGCAACGGAAAACAAGCGGTCGCGGCGACCATTTTTGTTGCTTGCGAGTGCGGCACCAAGATTCCAACCACGCGGCCTGATTGTCCAAAAACTGGGGAGCCTTCAATCAGGGGTTGCGTCCCTTCCTGAGTAGATACGTCGCCGAGGACTTTGTAAACGGCGGGCGAATTTGGTCGGTGCAAAACGGTGCTTTGCAGATTCAACCCCACGTCGTTCTTGGTCACCTTGAGCGGATCAAATGGCTCTTTCGGCCCGAGCGTCGTTTTGAAGCCAATCAGCGTCAGTTTGCTTTCCAGCGAAAGCGACGTGACCTCGGCTGCGTCTGCGAGATTGCAGGTGGGCACAAGTTCTTTCAGAGTTAGCGTGCCGACGTTGTGCTCCGTTGAGAGATCGCTCGTTAGTTCTTGCACGTTGTATTTGGGGTGAACCCGGAAGCCTTGGATCGGAAACTCCTCGCCGTTGTAGAATGCGACTGGCTGCCGAGTTTCGATCTTGCTGTGGCGTTCGAGTTCCGAAACGATCCAGCCGGTGGTCACCAACACGTTCGGTCTTACGGCGAATGCGGTCGCGAGAGGAAACAGCGCGGAACCGGTCCCCATCGGTTCTCGGACACGAATGCCCACCCACAGGACGGCTTCGCGATTTTGTTTCACGCGGTCGGACGAGGGGGGCAACTTCGCCGAAGTTGCGGAATTCGCCTTGCTGGATTGATTATTGGCAGCCGGTATCGGAACTGGTGCCGACATGATCTGCGTCGGTGGTGTTTCGGGGATTTGGTTTTTGGTGGCAGACGACGCCTGTGGCTCAGGAGTAGTCTCTTGGCGACTGAAGACCATTGCGAGACAGAGAACCGCCAACAAAACCGCCAGAGACCCCAACGCCAGACGCGAACTTTGGAAAACGCGCGGCGTGTCGTCTGACCCTTGTGCTACAGAAGTGTTTGGGGCTGATCGAGATTTGTTGCTGGAAGAATCGCTTTGGTTGCGAGGACGGTTTCGCTTCCAGTTTTGTCGAGCCTTTTCCAACAGCTCGCCGGCTGGGATCGCAAAGCTGCCGAGATAAATCGTGTCCCTTAACGAAATCTCCACGCGTTGGATCGAACGGAACGGTGGCCCAATGGCAGTGCCGTTGCTTGATCCGGCGTCTTGGAGATATGTCCGACCTTGCTCGACCGTCAATTGAGCGTGATGGCCAGAGACCACCGATTCATCCAGCATCACGTCGTTGTCAGGTTCGCGGCCAATCGAAATCGTCTCTTGGATGTCCGCCAACTGCGAATCCGGCCATGGCATTCGGATCTGTGGTCCCAAAGTAATGTCATCGGAGCGTGTCACGACGGTTGGCGATGTAATCCGCTGGCCGTTGACGAACGAGCCATTGCTCGAACGCAAATCCTCCAGCACGAAAACGGGAGCCATCCAAGCCAATTGGCAATGACGAGCGGAGACGGTGTCGCGTTTGACCACCAAATCGCAGTCTGAGGCACTGCCAATAATCCACGTCTTCTTGCCGGGCATCGCACCGCTTCCGTTGATGTGGGACTAATCCTGCCGAGCAGCACGATCCAGTTCACAGAGCCTTGGCCGTCGTTTTCCGCTGAGCCTTCGCGACATTGCGGTTCGTTTTGTCGAACGGGATGAGCCTCACAGCACCGCGAGGAAACTTGGCGACGACCTCCAATTCACCGCCGAGAGCATTCACGAGACGATCCAGCGTCGAAATCTGCATGTCTGTTTGCTTTTCCAATTTGGAGAGGCTTGGTTGCTTGATCCCAAGCGCTCGCGCCACTTCCGACTGGCTCAGCCCCATGCTCTGGCGAGTTTCACTTAACAGCATTTCGGCCAGCAGTTCTTGCGTTCGACTCGCGGCGCGAGCTTGTGTTCGCTTGGAGGTCGTCCGCTTGACCAGCGCATCAAATGATTTGGCCATTGCTAGGTTCCCTTCCTGTTTTGCCGAGACTGTCGCTGTGCCAAATGGGCGTCGTAGAGTTGCCCGGCTTTGTTGAGAAGTTGCTTGTAAAACTGCTTCTGGCTGCGTCCAGATTTGTCACCACCCACCAACAGAATCGCCGCCCGATCCGGGTCGAAAGCAAACGCGATTCGCAGCACTTGGCCGGGAGTTTCTGCACGCAGTTCTTTGAGATTAGCGTGCCTCGATCCCTTGAGTGTGTCTGCGTGAGGACGTCCGAGCTTCGGGCCGAAGAGTTTCAACAGCTTAACTTTGGCGATGACTTCCACTTGGCCGTTCTCCGCCAAATCTGCAAACCACTCATCGAATGCGTCCGTCGTCGTCACGTTCCACATGCACGGAATATAGCCTAATAGCTATGGACGATCAATCGCCGATGTTCGGTCTGCAAAGAGATCGAACACCAAGGGCAGCATCACCGGTTGGCAAGCAAGTTGCCCAGCCATCGGCCGCGTGACTTTGGAACCAAGCATGAGCTGCTTGGTGATGCGGAGATTGGCCCAGCCCAAGGCCATGAGCACGTTGATGTCGAGCAGAGCAATCAAAAGACTCCCTCCTCAACCAAGCGTCGCACTTGAGCGGGATCAATGTGTGGCGTTCCAGCAGGCGGCTGCACACACGGCAATCCGTCCCGTACCACGATCTGCATTTCGGTGGTTCCCTCGATCGCCGCTTGCAATGCCTCGGCGGCGAACTCATCCAAGGTTTGACCTCGCGAGGTGGCCACCGCAACGGCGGTTTCATACAGCGAGTTGTCGATCATTAAACTGGTTGTCATGACTCCTCCCGTTTTCGGTTTTGTGGCGAACATGCCACCGATCATCTTCACGCACGGCGTGTCCCAATGGCCTGTTTCGCCACGAGCCGACGTCGCAGTTCGGTCAAGTCTGGAGTTGCCGGGGCGTTCGCCGCTTGCTGTCGCACTTCCTCGTGACATTGTTCGACGTACTCGTTGCTGGCGGCTTGGTTTTCCAAGTGGAACGCGATGACTTTGTAGATCGTGGCCAGCGGCAGCGTCGGGAACTCCTCCCACAGCGACTCCGCCGAGTAGCCTTCGTTGAACAACGACACGACGTGGTGATATCCGATGCGGTGCCCCGAAATGCGGACGAATCCACC
>SXKJ01000496.1 GCA_005778115.1 Planctomyces sp.
AGGCGAGCGGGGCGGCGTCAGCCCCCCGGTGAATTCGCCGCAAAACCGGTCAATTCGCCACAAGACCGGGGGGCTGACGCCGCCCCGCTCGCCTGTCCGACTCGTAATGACTCAATTGTCCCGAAGCGTCAGCGAGGGCGAACGCTTCACAAACCATCGAATTCCAGCTCAACCGTTCTTGGAGCGTC
This sequence comes from Planctomyces sp., assembly GCA_005778115.1. Lineage (GTDB taxonomy): Bacteria > Planctomycetota > Planctomycetia > Planctomycetales > Planctomycetaceae > SXKJ01. Next base: position 189 of record SXKJ01000496.1, read on the forward strand.
TCCCTCGCTGACGCTTCGGGTTAGTGTGTCGGTCCCCGACTTCATTGCCGAGCAAACACGATTCATATTCTTTTCCCGCCATTGAAATCACGAGTTACCAACCTCCAATTACACCGGCCTGGTGGCCACTCATTCTTGAAGGAACCCTGCCATGACGACTTCGTTCAACTCATCGCCCGGTGCGTGCCGGCGATCTGGTTTCACACTCATTGAACTGCTGGTCGTGATCGCGATCATCGCGGTCCTGATTGCGCTACTGTTGCCCGCTGTGCAACAAGCTCGCGAGGCGGCTCGGCGAGCCTCCTGCAAGAACAATCTCTGCCAGATTGGATTGGCCATCCATAACTATGAGATGGCTAACAACGTTCTGCCGCCAGGGAGCGTCAATCCGGCGGGGCCGATTCGCTCGGAGCCATCGGGCTATCACATGAGCTGGGCCGTGCAGATTCTGCCCTACATTGATCAGCAGAATGCGTTTCGTATCATCGACTTCACCGTCGGAGCCTACGATGTAAAAAACGAAAAGGCCCGCAAGCTGGTGATCCCTGCCTACGTTTGTCCGAGCGACTTTCGCCCGTCGATCGAGAACGACGTCGCGGCGAGCAACTATGCCGGAGTGCATCACGACGAAGAGGCTTCGATTGACCACGGCAATCATGGCACCTTCGTGCTGAACCTTGCCGTGCCGATCGACTCCGTGACCGACGGGACCAGCAACACGCTGTTCGTCGGCGAGAAGGGACTGCGACCGGACGAATTAGGCTGGATCAGCGGCACACGCGCCACGCTGCGCAATACGGGTGCCCGAATCAATCACAACCTGGCAGGCCTGCGGAATCAGTTCCCGATCGACGTTGCGCCCAGTTCCGCGCCCCTCACCGCGGAGGCGGTCGGCGGCTACTCCAGCCACCACACCGGCGGTGCACACTTCCTGATCGGCGACGGTGCCATCCGCTTCATCAACGAGAACATCAACGAGTCCCTCCTCCGCCGCCTCGCCAATCGCTCCGACGGACAGCCGACCGAGGATTATTAGGTTCGCTGTTGGCGAGTGAGCGGCGAGCGGGGCGGTGTCAGCCCCCCGGGGCCTTCACCACAGCAACGGAGGGCTGACGCCGCCCCGCTCGCCTGCTCCGATTGTGGTTCATCGAAACGCCGGCCAATCGCGCAACGTTTTCCACAGCGGATAGCCTTGAAGCTCCAAGGCCAGCACCAGTTCGGAGGCTGGCAGCAGAACCGCGACGACGATCTTCAGCCACGCACGCCATGTCCAACGTTCCTCCAGCCAATCGCGCGCATGGACCCAATTGGCGAACAGCAGCGTCGCCGCTGGCACGAGCTGATACGGCCACGGCGCGTGGATCTCCCACAACAACCGCGACCACCCCGCCAACAGCAGTGATAGCACGCCCGCCAAAAACAGTGAGGTCAGCGGACTGCGGACCAACTGCGCGATCCACTGCCCCGCCGCGTAGCCCTGCAAAGCTCCGACCAGAGCAAAGCCCACATACAGCCAAAACTCTGACTGTTTCGTCCAATGCAATTGCAGACCGAGAGACGTACCCGCGATCAACGCCAGCAACAGAACTTGCGGCAGCCAGACCAAATGTTTGCTCAACCAAATCCCGGTCGGCGAGCCTCCGCGATCTGATAAGAACCGAAACAACCCCAGACGCTGGTCGTGATGAACCGACCACACGCCCCACAGAGTCGGCAGCATCGTCAACATGATCGACAAGGTGGCCAGCACTGGCATCGTTCCGAGCATGAATAAGCCGTGGCTGAATGAAGATCTAAATCGGGAATACGATTGGTCGTACTCCCCAACTTCAAACGCCAACCACGGCGCGAATGCGATTGGCATCACCCACAGCCAAACGCGAGCTTCCATCCACTCGCGCCACAACAGCCGACCGAACGCTCTCATTTCCGGGCAGGGCGATCGCTCAAACCACGCTACGTCGCGCCGAACCTTCAGCTTCTTGGCGGGATCGCCGCGCCAGACCTTCTTCCACCAGGGCTTCTCATGGAGCCATCGCTCGGCCAGCCAGCAATCGAGCGCCAACAGCAACGATCCGACCAGCAACCACCACGGCAAGATCCCTTCGAGTCCGAACAAGGACGATCGATCCCGTTGAGTTGCAACGATCGCCATGGCCGCCAATGTGTAACTGAGGACCACCATCGCCGCGAATCCGAAGAACGCAAAGAAGACCGCCGGCAGTACGCGACGAGTCAGCGTCGAGGCTCCCAAGCTGATGACTCCGGTGAGTGTCACCGCCAGAAGAAGGCCGAAACCTTGTGCGGCATTAAGCCTGTAATCCGCCTGAACCAGAAAGCGGGTCGCCAAAATCACCGCGCTCGTCAGCGTCACGATGCTCGCCTGACAGACCACGAATTTCGCGGCAAAGACCGCTTCGGATGGGGCAGAGATTCGCCGCAACCAGTCGTGCGTACCATCTTCACGTTCGATCGCGAACGAGATTGCTCCACAGCCCAACGCATGAAGGATCGACATCATGACCCCGATCCCGATCATGGTCGAATCACGAGCCTGCACGTCGCGCAACACAGACCACGCCAAACCGTCGAGCAGCGCGACGATCCCCAACACCGCCAACCAGAAGTCACGCGCCGCGAGCATTTCCTTCCAGGCCATCCGCCAGAAGACCCGCCACCAGCGATGCGAACCATCCTGGCCGGTGCGGTCGATCAATGTCCAACGCGCGGCCCAAATCTGAACTCCCAAGATCACGGGGATCTGCACGGTGACGAGGCTCAGCAGCACGCTGCATTGCCAGCGATACTGTGATGTCAGCCAGCCAAATTGGTCCAACCAAGTCGCCCACAAATACCACATCGCCAAACAGATCACACCCGAACAAGCCATCGCTTTCCAAACGGAACGCGACCACTGCGAGATCAGCAACGAGACCGCCAGCGTCAGCAACACCACCAACAGATACCACAACGTCAGCTCACCGAGGGTTCCGATGAGCAACGGCAGCCGGAGCGTGATTGCCAGCACGATGCTCAGTCCCATCATCAAGACCGAGCCAATGACACCGACCAGCCATTTGCTCCCAACCACTTGAACGGCTGACGCGCTGACCGACTTCAACAGCTCCCAAGTCCCCCCGGCGATCTCCTGAGAAAACGCCCGCGACCCATACAACCACGCAAACAACGCCGGAGCCGCATGAAGCCAAACTGCCGGCATCGACACAATCGCAATCGGTCGCGGATCAATCAGCGCCGCCGAGCACAGCGTGGCAACGGCGATCACGCTCCAGATGCCGATCGCCTCGTTGAGTTCCTTCCAAACGAGCCGCCCAAAACTGCCACCGCCGCGCGACCAAATCACGTTTGCGTGGACGTGTGCCATGTCTGATTTGGGAAGAGTCGCCGACATGTAGACCTCGAAATGGAAACCACTGGAAAGTTAGGCGAGCGGGGCTCATCTCGATGTGTCGCCAATGGTTTTTTGCGGGACGCCTGCTGTCTTCAACACTTCCACAAAGATGTCTTCGAGCGACGGTTGCCGTACTTCAAACTCGCTGAGCACCCCTTCGTCACGCAGCACGGCGAGACGCGACTCTTCGCTGCCGCGCAGCAGCACCCGCCACTGCCGATCACGCTGATGCTGGCTGATGACAACGCCACCGAGTTCGGGCAGCGACGTCCATCCGTTGCCGAGCGTCAGCGTGATTTCACGCACCTCCGCTTTGAGTTTGTCGAGCCGCTCGACCAACAGCAGTTCCCCTTGCCGGATGATCGCGATCACGTCGGCAATCCGTTCGATCTCGACAATCTGATGGCTGGAGAGCAGCACCGTCCGACCGCGAGCGGCGACATCCACCATGCTTTCGAGGAACTCGCGACGCACGACGGGATCGAGTCCCGATGTTGGCTCGTCAAGCACGAGCAATTCCGGCTCGTGCCCCATGCACAGCGCGAGCGAAACCTTCGACCGCATTCCCTTCGAGAGCGTTTTGATCTTCTTGTCGATGGGCAAACCGAACTGGCCGACGTACTCGCAGAACCGCTGATAGAAACCGTCGGCGTAAAAGCCCGCCGCGAACCAGCCGATTTGTTCGATCGTCATCCACTCGTAGAGCGCCGGCCGGTCGGGCACATAGCCGACACGTTGCCGAATCGTCTGCCCGTGCGTTTGGCTATCGAGGCCGAAGACGTGCGACGTGCCCATCGTCGGTTCCAGCAGGCCGAGCAGAATCCGAATCGCCGTTGTCTTGCCAGCGCCGTTGTCGCCGAGCAACGCCACGACCGAACCCGGTTCCGAGGACAGCGTCAACCGGCTCAGCGCGACTTGTTTGCCGAACCGCTTCGTGACTTGATCCCAACCAAAGACCACGCTCATGAGTCCGCTCCCTTCTTCCCTCGTTTGCCTTTCGCCGCCCGCTCCAGCCGAGTCAGTTCTTCCTCGACCAGCTCACGAATTTCGCTCGTCTCCAGCCGGCTGCTGTGAGCTTCCTCCAGCACATGCCTGACCCGTTCGCGCAGCAGTGCCAGCCGTTCCTGTTCGCAATGAGCGACGGATTCCTCGGTCACGTTCAGGCCAGTGCCGCGTACGGCTTCGAGGATTCCCTCGTTCGTCAGGTCGCGATAAGCCCGAACGACCGTGTTCGGATTCACGGCCAATTCCTTCGCTAGCTCGCGCACCGAGGGGACCATGTCACCCGGCGTCAGCGTGCCGTTGGCCACTGCGAACTTCACCTGCCGCACGATCTGGTCAAAGATCGCCAAGCCGTTCGTGTGATTGATGGAGAAAAACATGGCCATCGCCTCGAAGTGTTCTATCGTGATAGAACACTAAAACAAGGCGGGCGGATTGGCAAGCGAACTCAAAACAAAACGCGACTGGCGAGCGGGGCGGCGTCAGCCCCCCGGTTGCCTTAGCCGCATGACCGGGGGGCTTCTGAGCAGCAGAGCGTGGTCTTGGCCCAGACGACTGCCGGCTGTGTGCGAACCGGCAGAGCAGAACCACTTATCCTGCCATTGTCCCATGCTGTCCA
>SXKJ01000497.1 GCA_005778115.1 Planctomyces sp.
ACACGGTGCTGAGCAAACGCCGCCTGCTGGAACTCGTGAAAGGAAATCATCTCGCCGGCTGGGATGATCCCCGAATGCCGACGCTCTGCGGCCTGCGCCGCCGCGGCTACACCCCAGAAGCGATCCGCGCGTTCTGCGATCGGATCGGGGTCGCGCGGTTCAACAGCACGATCGAGATGTCATGGCTGGAAGACGCGCTGCGCGAAGATCTCAACAAGCGCGCACCGCGCGCAATGGCGGTGCTCAAGCCGCTGAAGGTCGTCGTCACAAATTGGCCGGCGGGGCAAGTGGATTGGTTGGACGCGGTCAACAACCCGGAAGACGAGAGCGCAGGTTCGCGCAAGGTGCCGTTCTCCGGAACGCTGTATGTCGAGCAAGACGATTTCATGGAGACCCCGCCAAAGCAGTTCTTCCGATTAAGTCCGGGCCGCGAAGTGCGTCTGCGCTACGCCTACTTCATCACTTGCCAGGAAGTCGTGAAGGATGCCGCCGGCAACGTTGTCGAATTGCGATGCACTTACGACCCGGCCTCGCGCGGCGGCAACTCGCCCGACGGCCGCAAGGTGAAAGCGACGCTGCATTGGGTCTCGGCCGAGCACGCCATTTCCACCGAAGTGCGGCTGTACGATCACCTCTGCCGGCAGCCCAATCCGAACGATGTCCCCGAAGGAGTCGATTGGAAGACGACGCTCAATTCGCACTCATTGGAAGTTGTGCCGCAAGCAATGCTCGAACCGTGTCTCGCGCAAGCCGCTCCCGGAAGTCAGTGGCAATTTGAGCGACTCGGTTACTTCTGCGTGGACAGCATCGATTCCAAGCCTGGCCAACCGATTTTCAATCGCTCGGTGACGCTGCGAGACAGTTGGGCCAAAGCCCAACAGAAAGCGGGCGGCTGAGCGACCAAGATATGGAATCAGGCGAGCGGGGCGGCGTCAGCCCCCCGGTGAATTCGGCCTCGGTGAATGTGCCGCAGAACCGGGGGGGCTAACGCCGCCCCGCTCGCCAAGATGTCTCACCGTCGGCCGCGCATCCTTCATTCCGTGCCCATGCTCGTGCGGTTCAATAAACCGCAGTCCCCACGCCAACAGGACTCCGAATAGCAGCGCCAGCGACAACTGCACCCGGTCGTGGTGATGGAAATGGATTTCCGGCAGCAAGTCTCCTAGCGAGATGCAGAGAAAGACGCCCGCCGAAAATGCCAACGCAGCTCCGATAAAGAGACCGTCAGCAGTCAGAGCACGGTCCACGGCGAAGAACAGCATGATGCCAATCGGACACATCGCGGCGAACGTGGCGTTCGCTCCTAATCGCCAGCCGCGCGACCAACCCGATGAAGCCATCAGCGTCGTGATCGACATCGCATCCAGCGGCTTGTGCAACGCGATCGCCAGAAATGTCGCGACGCCGACAAACCACAGTGGCCCACCGCGTGAGGCTTCATCGCGCACACTGGCGGCCAACGCCATTCCGTCGATCAGCGTGTGAACCGTCAAGCCAAAACCGATTCCCACCCAACTCAGCTTATGCGCGGACGGAGGGTCATTTGTGTGTGCAGCATGAGCGTGAGACGCGTCGTGATCATGGTCGTGTTGATGAACATGTTTGTGGACAAGACAACCGGAATGCTCGCTCTCGGTACTGCTGCCCGGAGCCAACGCTTCATCGGGTTCCAAGGAGACATGCTGATGAAAGTGAAACGCGCGGATCAGGAAGAACATCCCCAGCAACCCGAACATCAACCAGACAACCGCCGTGTCGACGGACTGCAGTTTCTCGGCCGCGTGCGGCAGCATGTGGAAGACGGCGACACCCAGCATCAGTCCGGCCACGAAGCTCATCAGCAGGTGCAACTGGCGGTGCGTGAATCGCATCATCGCCGGCGCCAGACCTCCGGCCATCGACGCCGTCATGATAAGCACGGCATAAAATGCCAACTGAAAACCGGGAGCCATGTCCGCCTCACGAGTCGCTCAAAAGGGGCGGTATCTTGCGGAGCGATCCTCGGAAATACCAGCGACGCTTGTGGAGTTGCGCAAAGTTGCTCGCGGTGCGATTCTCCCTCGAATGCCAACACCGAATCGGAGAGACTGCCGCAGAATGATACTGCTCCACGACCCTTAGCCGAGATTATTCATGGGTCGGGGAATATCCATCTCAGTGAGTCTTGAAATTAGCACGACGTGCCAGTGAGTGACCTCGGTGCGCATCACTTGCTGGCGTGTCGTGTTAATTGTCGACCATGAATGACCCCGGTTTCCGCTTTGGCAGGTTTGAGCTATGTCGTTTCCCAGTTCGGATCACACTCAAGATGCCAATCCGGCTTTCGACGCGAACAAGTCGGAGGAGGCGCAACGTGGCAACCCAACGATGATCGAGCAGCGCGCGGAAGCCGTGAGTCAGGCGAATCAGCAAGCGCTTGATCCTCAGAGCGTCGTTGCGAGCACCTCGGTTCCGAGCGTCAGCCCGGTCAATCAGGAAGATGTGAGAACGCTGGATTCACGAGATCTGGTTTCCAACGGATCGGCTCCGAACGCAGCAACGTCGGAACAGACTTGCCTGGAGACTCCGGGAAGTGCCGAGTTTGCGAAGACAGGTGATCGCACAAAAGTTTCGGAGCCGGTTCCCTCAGAAAATCGCAGTGGTGGCCCACCGCGCGCGACCGAGAGGTATGTGCTGCTGGATAACTTCGCGCATGGAGGATTGGGAAATTTGTGGCGTGCGGAAGACACCGCGATTCGCCGCGAAGTTGCCTATAAGGAACTGCTCCCCAAGGCTCTCAAGAAGCCGATTCATGTCGAACGGTTTCTGGAAGAAGCGCAGATTTCCGGGCAACTGGAGCACCCTGGAATCATTCCGGTCTACGACGTCGGGGTCCAGGAAAATGGTGCGCCGTATTACACAATGAAGCTGGTTCGCGGTGGCAACATGGATGATGCCATCGAAGCCTTGCACAAGCTTCCGCGCGGAAGCTCTGAGCGGCAACTGGCCTTCAATCGTCTGCTGCGGCAGTTCATCGCCATTTGCCAGGCGGTCGGGTTCGCGCATGAGAAAGGTGTTTTGCACCGTGATCTCAAGCCGCTCAACGTGATGGTCGGTGAATTCGGCGAGACGCTGGTGCTCGACTGGGGGCTGGCCAAGTTGATCGACATCCTTGGCGAGCAGTCGATCTCGTCCGACCGTTCCACGCGAGCAACGTCGGACGGACAGGGATTTGTCGTCGATGGCGAGTCGGAAATTGCCACCGTCGTGACGGATGAGTCTCAGCATTCCGAGGCGACGAATGAGTCCGCACATAAATCCGCGCCGAGTGCTGAAAGTCTGGAGGTGACGTTAGCGGACACACCGAGTCCGCTGTCCTCGAAGATGCCGGCAACGGCGAAAGCCGAGACTAAATTCGCGGGCAACAAGACGTTCAACGCGACGACCTCCACCGCGACTGGACAGCGTCCAGTCCAAACTGGGCAACGCAGTGCTGGCAGTGAGACCTTGGCGGGGCAAGTCATGGGGACTCCGGCCTACATGTCTCCGGAACAAGCGCTGGGGCTGATCGATCAGTTGGATGCTCGCACCGATATCTATGCGTTGGGTGGCATCCTCTACAAGCTGCTCTCGAACCAACAACCGGTGGGGCGAGGCAAGATTCAACAAGTCTTGGAGAAGGTGATTCAAGGTGCGATTCCGCCGCTGGGCACGATCGACCCCACGATTCCGAAACCTCTGGAAGCGATCTGTTTGAAGGCGATGGCCAAGGACAAGGAGGCTCGGTATCCGAAAGCTCTTGATGTGGCGGCCGATGTCGAAGCGTGGTTGGCGGATCAACCGGTCTCGGCCTATCCCGATCCGTGGCTTGAGCGTGCTCGCCGCTGGGCGAAACAGCATCGGACTTTGATTGTCAGTTCGGCCGCCACGTCGCTGGTCTTGATCGTCAGCCTCTTCATTGCCGAGCGAGCTGCGGCCAATCGCTTCAATCGCCACCAGATCGACGCCAACGCCAAGATCAAGGACGCGGAAGTTGCCAAGAACAATTCGGAATTCGGAGAGGCCGAGAAGCTGCTCAATGCGGCTCAGGTAATCGTCGATTCCGAACCCAGGCTGGTCGCCGAGCGAGACAAGATCCAGATCGAATTCGCCGAGGTGACTCAATTGCGAGACGCCGCGGTACGTCAGCGAGTCGCCGCGATCCGAAGCGACGTCGAAGCGGAATTGGCCAAGGCCCAGCAGGCGATCCAGGAACAACAAGATGTCCCACGAGCGAAACTCCTCCTGACGGCGATTGCCGAGCGACTGACTGCGGAGCCGTTACTTGCGGAACTCGAACAGACAGCGCGGTCACGACTCAAAGCGGTCGATCAATTTGAAAGCTTCGTCCGAGAAGTCGAACTGGCTCAGATTCTCGGCGGGAATATCTCCGGAGATGAGTCGCTCGATGACATCCGCGAATCGAAGCGACATGCCTCCGCCGCATTGGAGACCTTTGAAGTCGACTTTGATCAGCCCGACCAAGTTGGTCCGCAACACTGGGTGCTGGGCGAGGTCGCCCTCACAAAATGGCGAGACAAGATGCAGGAGTTGCTCGTCACGTTGGCGTACCTCGAAACGAAGTTGGCATTGGGCCTCAACGCCGACGAATTTCGTGCTGCGGCTGAACGTGGCCTAGAGGATCTGAGGCGTGCCGAGCGGCTTGGAATGAATTCGAAAGCAATGTGGTACTTGCGAGCCGATTTGTATTCCGGACTCGACCAACGCCAGGAAGCTCAAAAGGCGAGAGAGGTTGCCGAGTCGCTTGAGTCCAAGACCCGCTTAGATTTTTACTTGCTCGGCGAGCTGGCTCGCGCCCAGGGCCAATACGCGGAGGCAATCGCCGCGTATCAGGACGCGCTGCGTGTCGATCCGGAAGACTTCTGGTCGTTGAATATGCTGGGGCTGTGCAACGTTCAACTCCACCAACACGAGGCCGCGATCGCCAGCTACACCGCGTGCATCGCTTTGCGTCCAAGTTTCCATTGGCCGTACCTCACGCGCGGTGTGGCCTTCGGACAGCTCAAGCGGTTTTCGGCCGCGCATCAGGATTTTGCCAAGGCCGAGGAACTCGCAGGCGAGTCCTATCACGTCTGTTTGAATCGAGGGGCGGTTTTGTTTCTGGAGCAGAAATATGTTGCCGCTCAAGCGGACTTCAAACAGGCGAGCCAACTGAAGCCGGATCAGGCGGCTCCCTACATCAACCTCGCGTTGGCGCATTACGAACGAGCCGACCAAATCCAAAAGACGTCGAATGAGGTCAACTCCGACGTGCTGGCGAAGGCCGAGTATCAACAAGCGCTGGTCGCTTTGACGGCCGCGACACAACGCTCCGAGCGACAAGCAGGAGTTTATGCGCTGCGCGGGTCCATTCACTTGGCGCTGGGCGACCTCCCTCAGGCGCTCAGCGAACTGGAGCGGGCGATTCCGCTGGAGCAAAACGGAGTGCGCTGTGCCGCGCATCTCAAGCAGATGGGCTTGATCCATGCCCGCGCCGGTCGATTGCCTGAAGCCGTGGTTGCCTACGATCGCTCGCTGGAAAAAAACGGGGACGACCAAGAAGTGATTCGCTGGCGAGCCGAAGCGGCGATGCTGCTGGAACGCTTTGACGAAGCGGTGAGTGGCTTCACATCGTTGCTCGGAAAGGCCGGTCCGGTGGCTGAGGTTTACCAGGCACGAGCCACCGCGCTGACGAAGCTGGGGCGATACGGTGAAGCGATCAACGACTACACCATGTTCTTGCAGCTCTCTCCCAAAAACGAACAGGCCGCACAATTGCTGGCGCTGCGCGGAAGGGCGTATCTGTCCGAGGCGAACAAGCTGGGCAAAGCGGATTTCGAGGAAGCGGTCCGGTTGAACCCGCATAACCCGAATCATTTCCACGGACTGGCCCGGGCGCGGGTGCTTCTAGGGGAACATGCCGAGGGGATCGCGGTTCTGGAAGAGTCCAACAAACTGAATCGGCAGGTCATCGCGCAGGTCGGAGCCAAGTCGTGGCCCTTTCTGTACAACCCGGCGACCATCTATGCACTGGCATCCGGCAAAGTCTTGCTCGATACCAAGCGGCCTCTCGAACAACGGGCAGAATTGGCCAAACAGTATGCTCAGCTTGCGGTAGAGTTGCTATTGGAGGCCCACCAACTTGCCGGACCCCAATTTCAATCCAAGCTCGCGGAGTATGTGCGTACGGATTCTGAGCTAGATCCGATCCGGCATGCTCCGGAATTCCTGGAGGCACTCAAATCCATCAACCGCGATGCAACTCCAAAATCCGATGGTCAGAAACCGAACTAACGGGATCGAGAGCCTCCATCGGGAAAACGAGGCTGCGGACTATCGGGATTGCGCCGGTGAACCGGATGTTCGGCACACTTCGTGGATAGCCGCGTTCGTTGTGACGCACGAGCCCAGTGCTCTGGCAAGACCGGTGAGCAGGCAACGAGAATCCACGTACCACACTTGGCTGCCGAGCATCACTCGACAGTTTCTGTCGAATGCCCAATGAGTCTTTGCTGAAGACCTGATTCCATTCACGTTTCGCCGATATTGCGTTTCAACCAAAGTTGCCGCGCGAAATCAGCGGGGCGCGGATGGCTGTAAAACCGGATACATTCGCAACAACTTGGTGGCCTCAAGGAAACGAGGAAGACTTATGCGGATTCGCCGCTCCAAAGCACGACGTCAGGTTCGCGTGGCAGCAATTGAGGATCTCGAATCGCGTTGCCTGCTGACCGGGCCGGGAGACATCGTCGGTGACACGATTGTCGATGCGACCAACCTGGGCAACTTGGCTCCGGGCGGGAGCCTGTCTCAAATCGGCAACATCGACGTGGCGGGTGATCGTGATGTTTTTGAATTCCAAGCGAATACTCCCGGCCTCACCGTCATCCAGTTGAATGCGACCAATTCGAGTTCGCTGGATCCGTTTCTCACACTGCTCGATGCTTCGGGAACTCCTGTGCGAAGCGACGATGACAGCGGTCCCGGTCGGAACAGTTTGCTCACCTATACCATCGCTGGCGGCCAGTCCTATTACGTCGTTGCCAGTGGCTCTGGCTCGTCCTTCGGTGAGTATGCCGTTTCCATTTCGCTCCCGACCGTGACGGACCTGGACGTTGTGTCGGCCACTCAGTCACTCCAACGCTCAAGCACCATCGGAGTCGCCGGAGGGCGTGAATTCTTTCAATTCCAGGCGGATGCGTCTGGTCTCGCCACGATTCTGTTGGATGCCGCCAATTCCAGTTTGTTAGACCCGATCGTCACGCTTTTGGATAACACGGGAGCGGAGCTTGATTCGGACGACGATGATGGCGAAGGCAACAACAGCTTACTGACCTATTCCGTTGTCGCCGGCCGGACGTACTTCGTCGTGGCGAGCGGCTTCGGATCCTCGACCGGGGATTACGACCTCTCCATTTCCTTGGAGCCGGATTCGTTACCTCAAGACACGGATCTGTTGAATCTGACCGCCACTGCGCCGCTTCTGTTAAGGGGGAGAATCGACCCGGCCGGGAATCGGGATTTCTATCGATTCCAGTCGAGTGATTCGGGGCTCTTACTCATCCAGTTAGATCGTGACCAATCGGTGCTCGACCCACAGGTCAGACTTCTGGATATCAATGGAGCCACGATCGCGGAGGACGATGACAGCGGCCGAGGCCCCAATAGTTTTTTGACCTATACCATCATCGGTGGCCAGACTTATTACATCGTTGTCAGTGCCTCCGACGATGTCTCCCCTTCCGAGCCCGAAGAGATCGGTGACTACTTTCTCTCTGTCTCGCTGCCGGAAGTGACCGACCTCGGACCGTTGTCGAGTACTCAGCAGCCGGCAGGTACAGGCACGATTTCGGAACCGTTTGGATTTGAGTTCTTTCGCTTTCAAGCGCAAGTGACCGGCATTGCGACTGCGACTCTTAATGCCGGCGGACCTTCCACTCTGGATTCCCGACTCACGGCACTGAGTCCCAACGGTGAGTCGCTGGCATTTAATGACGACATTGCATACCCCCTCAACACCAACAGTCGTCTTACGATCGACGTGGTTGCCGGTCAGACCTATTTTCTCGAAGTCGATGGCTTTGAATCGACCACGGGCAATTATTCGTTGTCCGTTTCGCTTCCGATGTCGCTCCCGTTAGGCACGCTGACAAGCACACAACCGATTCTGCGAAACGACGAGATCGCAGTCGCGGGCGAGGTCGATCGTTTTCAGTTTTCGGCGGACAAGGCGGGACTGTTGATACTCACGATGGATCCGACCGATCCCCGAAACCTCGATACGATCGTAACGCTCCGGAATTCCGTGGGATCTGTCTTGGCTGTCAATGATGATGTGAATTTCCCTTCGCATCGAAACAGCCGCTTGGTCTATAGCATCGAAGCCGGTGAGACATACCTCATCGAGGCTGCTGGTTTTGGAATCTCGACGGGCAACTATCGACTCAATGCTTCGTTACGTGTCGATAACGTGGCTCCACCCAATCCTCTGATGACGTTTGATTTGGGAGCACTTTCGAGCATGTCGTCACCGACGACCAACGCGATTGAGATTCCAGAAGACCACGACCGTTTCCGGTTCCATGTTGATGTCCCGAGCGTGGTCCGGATTGAGCTAGATGCGGAGGATTCCAGAACGCTCGACACTTTCCTGGAAGTCTATAACTCCATGAATGTGCGAGTGGCGTTCAACGACGACGTCAATTTTCCGGTCAACTCCAATAGTCAGTTGACCTTCATTGCTCAGGCGAATCAGACATTTACCATCGATGTGAGCGGCGTAAGTGATGGCACGGGGTTCTACAAACTCTCGGCCACGGCTGTTCCCGCGCCGGCAGTCACATCACTGGCGTTCCCAATGGCTGGTACCCCCACCCAAGCTCTCGGAACGGTCTCCCCGATGGGCATTGCTCGATTTCAGTTGGAGTCCGCCACCTCCAATCAAGTGCTCCGAGTCGAAGCCAATGCCACGAGCGGAAACCTCGATCCTGTAGTGACAGTGCGTGTGATTGAGAACGGCTTCGTCGTGAACACGATCATGGATGACGATAGCGGCCCTGGTTTGAATAGTTTGCTGTCCCTGCCGGTCACGATTGGCCAAATCCTGGAAATCGACGTGAGCGGATTTGGATCGACCGTCGGGGCGTTCTCATTGGCGATTACCGCACCGGCAGCGATCGCCGCCGCCGTTTCCCTAGACCCCAGTTTAGCTCAAAGCAATTTCGCTCTTCGCTCTGGCAATATCAGCACAGCCTACGAACGCGATGCCTTTCGCTTTACTGCTGTGAGCGACGGGCAAATCATCATCGACCTCGTGAGCATCGATGGCGCATTGGATCCCTTGTTGACGGTCACAAGAGTCTTGAACGGTGCCGAGGTCGGACGAGGCGACGACAGTCCCTTCAATTTTGGACTGCTGAGCATTCCGTTTCGCTCACTGGGCTTCCCGGGAATTGTCCCTGCGCGAATCCCCGTCACCAGTTTGAATAGTCACTTGGAAATCGACGTCAGCGCCGGAGTCACTTACGAGATCGTTGCTCAAGATTATTCCTTCGGGATAGGCTCGTATTTCCTGGTGGCAACCACGACGACCCGGACGGACGACTTCAGAGATTCGTTCGATGAGCTGGACTCGTTGAGACGGGAAATGGGCGATCGTGAAATCGAGCTGAGTAGTCGTCACGAATTTGGCTTGTCATCGCCGGTGCGTGGCGAGATTTCGGCAGCGGTTGGTAATCAAAGCACGCCCGATGTCGATCTCTTGGACTTTCAGTCGAATTTTACGGGCACGCTCGAACTCAGTCTGGATCTCGACCCAGACTTGGCGGTGTCGATTTTCCGTGACGTCCGAATCGCCGGTGCCGCCAACGGTGATTACGAATTGGTTGACGTTCTGCCGCAGCAAGCAGGCCGTCCGAGGCATTCGACGCTCTCGTTTCCCGTGGACGACATGGGGATCTACGTCGTCCGGATTGCTGGCGCAACGGGCCCCGGCAGTTATCAGTTGTCAGGTCGTGATGCCAACGTCATCCGAAATGCCATCGATCAGGTTCCTGATTCGATCGCCAATGCGGCACCGCTCGCGTTCAACGTCGCCACCACATCGGCCATCGAATTTCGATTTGATCGTGATGTTTATCGCTTTGTCGCGCCACCGGAGGTTGAATTTGTCACGGTGAGCCTGGATCGCGCGAACGGCAGCAATCTCGACACGCTGTTGGTCATCTACAACGACAAGGGGATGCCGGTTGCGTCCAATGATGATGTCAATTTCGCGACGGGCCAAATTGACAGTCGCGTAACATTTCAAGTTACCGCTGGAGCCGAGTACTTCGCTCAGGTCTCCGGGCTAGGCCCAAATCCCAGAGCCGGTGAACGTGATTTTGCAACGGGTGCCTACCGCCTGCTGGTCGCGCCTGGAAATCTCGCTGCGGATTCCACTCGCTCCACCCGAGCCTCAACGGCTGAACGCGCGCTGCTCGAAGCGGCAACCGTGGGCTTGCTCTCCATCGCGAATGGCGCGGGGATGATGGGCGACCGGAATCCCAATGCCATCCGCAATGCCGTTGTCGAAGCCATCGCCACCTTGGCTAAGCTAGGCAAACTCGATCGGGACTATCTCGTATTGATTCTGGATGATGCCCCAGAGGCGGGTTTTGTCCTCACGAGCCCACAAGGTGTCGCGACCACATTCAGTCCAGGTTCCGGTGTTACGAGTTTGCCATCGGGCGGATTCGTGAACTCTGGTCAATTTGCTGCCGTTGCCATCGTGCCGGTCACCAGTGGCGGTGTTCCGACGTTGCAGGTTTCTGGATTCGGCAGCAATTTAGGAAGTAGTTTCCAAGCCTCGATGGTCACACGCTCGGGCAAGTCGCAGTCGTTGACTCAGCAGCAAATCTCTCGTGCTGGATCGACGTCAGACGGCAAGGTGCAACTGACCTTCGCTCTGGGTTTCGAAGCGATCGCGAACCGCAGCGCGCCGGTCGGACAGTCGCCCTCGTTCTTCTTGGCGACGAATTCCATCATCAAGGGGGCCGATCGAATTGATGACTTCCAGAATTCTTCCGTCGCACTTGCGAACACCGAGATCGAAGAGAATCTGCGAACGACACTTTTCTTTAACCCGCTCGACCCAGAAGCCTGGCAAGGATTGTTTGAAGGTGTGCTCCAAAACCTACAACTCGGAGGTTTGCCGCTGACATCGTTCGGAGACGTCTTGAATCGCGTCCGAGTCAACGAGACCCCTGTCCCTGCACAAGTCATCCTGAAGACGCCCGTCGCGCGATCGGCCAAGGCGGTCTACGAAGTCTTAAAGCAAGGGGCCGATTGGATTGGGAGCGGGCAACGGAAATCGCCATCAGCAACCCCCAAACCAAGAGTCTCCGCTCCCAAAGTAACTCAAGAGACTCCGTCGCTGAAGAATTCTCGTCCGGTCAATACTGCGCCGAGGAAGACGACGCCATTGGGCGGTTGAATGATTGCGGGGGCAACATGTCTTCGCCTTTCTCAATTCGCGCGATCGGTGCCTGGAAATCGTCGGCGACGGATTCACAATTCGTCAGCCGAATCATTCGCACGCGAAATCGCCGAAGCCGCGATTCTCCCTCGAATGCGAACGCCGAATTCGCGAGACTCTCGCTGTTGCTCACGGCACTTCCATCCTTTCGGTAATGGCAGGCTCGGCCATGTCTCTTCCCAATTCGGATCGCACACAAGGCGTGAATCGGTTACCTGAGGCGGAGGATTCCGCCGAACTGGAGGCCAACAGCCCGACGATCATCGAACACCGAGCGGATGTCGTGAGTGACGCGGAGGTCGCGAGCCAGGAGTGTTTGCAGACGCTTGATCCCGAGAGCCTTGGTTCAACTCCGTCGGTTTCGCGGGAAAGTCTGCCAACGCTCGAACCGGCGAGCTTGGCTTCAAAGTTCTCGGTACCGAGCGGGAGTTATGCCAACCAGGAACATGTCGGAACGTTGGATTCACGAGACCAGAATTCCACCCCACCGGTTTCAAGCGAAATTCCATCAGGAGAGACTTGCCTGGAAACTCCGGGCAGCGCCGAACTCCTGAAGACCGGTGATCGCTCGAACGATTCAGTTCCGGCTCCCGCCTCCAATCGCACGCAGGAAACGCCGCGAGCGACGGAGAGATATGTGTTGCTGGATAATTTCGCGCATGGCGGATTAGGAAACTTGTGGCGTGCCGAGGACACCGCGATTCGCCGCGAAGTCGCCTACAAAGAGTTGCTGCCGAAGGCTCTCAAGAAACCAATCCAAGTCGAACGCTTTGTGGAGGAGGCGCAGATCTCTGGACAACTGGAGCATCCTGGAATCATTCCGATCTATGACATTGGAGTGCAGGAAAACGGGGCTCCATTTTACACCATGAAGCTGGTCCGCGGCGGCAACATGGAAGATGCGATTGAAGCGATGCACAAATTGCCGCCGGGAAGTTCTGAACGACAACTGGCCTACAGTCGCTTGTTGCGTCAGTACATCGCCGTTTGTCAGGCCGTGGGATTCGCGCACGAGAAAGGCGTGTTGCACCGTGATCTCAAGCCGCTGAACGTGATGGTGGGAGAATTTGGCGAGACGCTGGTACTCGACTGGGGCTTGGCCAAGCTGATGGACTTGATCGGCGAGCATTCGATCTCGTCCGATCGATCCAGCCGACCGACTGCGGACGCAACGGGATTCGTAGTCGATGGCGAGTCGGATGTGGCCACGATTGTCACGAATGATTCCCAACATCCTGGCGCGACGAACGATTCCGCTGCCCAATTTCCGGCAAGCCACTCCAGCCTGGAGGCCACTCAAGCCAACTTACCGAAATCGTTCAGTGCGACAGATCTGGGAGCGGCCAAGGCGGCAACAAAGTTCGGAGGGAACAAGACGTACAATGCCTTGACCTCCACTGCGACCGGGCAACGGCCCGTGCAAACAAGCATACGCAGCGCTGGCAGCGAGACGCAGATGGGGCAGGTGATGGGGACTCCGGCCTACATGTCCCCCGAACAAGCGCTAGGTCAGATTGACGAACTGGATTCCCGGACGGACATCTATTCTCTGGGAGGCATCCTCTACAAGTTGCTCTCGAATCAGCAACCGGTAGGACGGGGCAAAGTTCAGGAGGTGTTGGACAAGGTGATCGCCGGTTTGATTCCGTCGGTGCGCACCATCGATCCGACGATTCCGAAACCCCTGGAAGCGATTTGCTTGAAGGCGATGTCCAAGGACAAGATGGATCGTTATCCCAAAGCCCTCGATGTGGCCGTTGATGTCGAAGCGTGGCTGGCGGACCAACCGGTCATGGCCTATCCCGATCCTTGGCAAGTGCGAGTTCGACGTTGGGCCAAACAACATCGCACACTCATCACCACTTTGTCTGCGACGCTGCTGGTGTTGATTTGCGGCACGATTTTCTGGCAGTGGTCCGAATCCAATCGGATCAGCAGGTTGCGGAAGGATACGCAGGCAAAAATCAATGATGCTAATTCGGCGATTAAAGAATCCAACTTTGCGAAGGCCAGGGAATTGTTAGAGGCCGCGTCCGCACTCGTGCAGGGAGTCCCCGATCTGGATGCCGAACGCGGGCAAATTGACGCCACAAGAAACTGGCAAAGGACTGAGGAAGGTAAGCGGCAGGCCGAAAAAGAGAATATTGCCCAACGTGACCTCGCGGAAGTTCAACATGCGATCAACGACAACCAGGATTTTCCGCAAGCCAAAGCGATTCTGAGTCGGATTGTCGGACAGCTGGCCTCCGAAAAATCGCTCGAGGAACTCCATCAATTGGCGAGCACTCAGTTGGCGGCAGTCAATCAGTTTGAGAAGTTTCGCGACGAAGTGGAGCAGACTCGCGTATTCGGCGGCAACATTTCTGGAGATGAATCGCTCGACGACATCCGCGAATCGAAGCGTCATGCTCTCGACGCTCTAAAGATTTTTGAAACGGATGCTGACCATCCCGAACAAGCGGGCACTCAATTGCACTCTCTGGGACCCAAGTCGATTGCCAAGTGGCGCGACGGCATGCAGGAAGTCCTTGTGACGTTGGCGTATCTCGAAACCAAGTTGGCGATCCGTGACGACCAGGCTGAACTTCAGAAGGCGGCTCAACTCAGCTTGGGCCACTTGCAGCGGGCCGAGCAACTCGGTTTCTCTTCCCAGCCGATGTGGTTCTTGCGAGCGGACCTGTTCGGATTGCTCAATCAGCCGGAAGCGGCGCAAACCGCACGACAAAAGGCCGAAAAGCTCACGCCCAAAACGCGACTCGACCACTATCTCCTGGGTGAATTCAAACGTGGTCAAGGAAACTACAAAGAGGCTCTCTCGCATTTTGAGGATGCGCTCCAGGCGGACCCCAACGACTTTTGGTCGCTCAATATGCTGGGCCTCTGCAATTTTCAAATGGGAGAATTCAAGGCGGTGATTCCCAGTTGCACGGCCTGTATTGCCCGGCGGCCCAACTTCGATTGGCCGTACCTCGCCCGCGGTGTCGCGTTTGGAAAACTCAACGACTTCACGAAGGCCCATCAGGACATTGCGAAGTCGCTGGAACTCAAGCCGCAGTCGTATCACGCGTTTTTGAATCGCGGCGTCATTTATGCCTATCAGAAGAACTACGAGGCGGCGCGAGCAGACTTCGAGCAAGCCAGTCAACTAAAACTTGATCAGGCCGCACCGTACATCAATCTCGCGGCGATTGGCTTGGAACGGGCCAATGAACTGCTCAACGACTCGCAGAAGCCGGACGCTTCTGTGCTCGCCAATCTCGAACTGCGGCAAGCGAATGTCGCGCTGACCGCCGCGATCGAACGCTCGCCACAACAGGCCGCGATCTACTCCTTTCGCGGCAGAATTCAAATGGCTCAAAACAATTTCGCGGCAGCTCTGGCGGACTTCGAGAAGGCCAACAAACTGGAAGTCACTCCGCTGCGGCGCTCCGAGAACTTTCAACAAATCGGCAACATCCAATTCCGCGCCCGCCAAATGGAGACCGCGCTGACGGCTTATGACCAGTCGCTCGAAGCCAATCCAGAAAACGTCGCGACTCTTCGGCAGCGAGCCGAAACTTTGCTGGCCTTAAAACGCTACCAGGAAGCCGCGCGGGACTTCACCGCCGTTCTCGAAAAGGCGGGCCCCATCGCCGATGTCTATCGCGGCCGAAGTGTCGCGCTGGCCGCACTGAATAAACATCGCGAAGCGATCAACGACTACACCATGTCACTGCAGTACGAACCCGCGCCCAATATGCTCGCGCAACGTGGCTGGGCCTATCTCCTCGAAGCCGCCAAGCTCGCGAAAGAGGACTTCGAGGAAGCCGTTCGGCTCAATCCCGAAGATCCAGCATTTTATCAAGGGCTGGCCTTTGCCACGGTGATGCTGGGGGACCATGCGAGCGGGGTGGCCGAAATCGAGAAGACCTCCGCGAACACCCAACGGGTCGTTCGTCAGCTTGGTCCCAGGTCGTGGCAATACCTGTTCAACCCGGCGACGGTTTACGCGCAAGCTCACGACAAGGCTTTGACCGACGTCAAATTGGTGGCCAAACGGCGTGTCGAGTTAGCTCAGCAATACAGCCAAAAGGGGGTCGAACTGCTGCTTGAGGCCCGCCAATTGGCCGGCCCGCAATTCCTGCCCAGGTTCTTGAATGCCTTGCGAACGGATTCCGCACTCGACCCGATTCGCCAGCGTCCGGAATACCTCGAAGCGCTCAAAACGCTAGACCCGGAAGCGGCGGCAGAACTGGAGTTGAAGAGGAGGGAAGCTTCTCAGAAGCCGTGAGCTGCCTTTAGCGGAAAGCAACTGGATGAGAGCGTGAACTGCGGATTCTACACCTGTGCGGGTGTGCTTTTAATGGCCTAACAGTTTGGTTCCGAATTATTGATTTGGGCACGTGTCCAGGGTAGGCTGCCCGCGCTGAAGGCAGTGGAGTTTGGGGGTTGGATTGGTCGTTAGCTCTGCGGTTGCTATCAACTCATACGCGAATCAGAGGCAGTCTCATGCGCAGTCGACGGGCCAAAAGTCGCACATCGTCTTCTTATGCCAATGTGATCGAACAACTCGAATCACGATATTTGCTCACCGATTTGATCGGTGACACTCCGGCTACCGCGACCGATTTGGGAGTCCTAACGGCGGGGCAACCGCTCGGAGTCTTTGGCAGGATTGACGAAGCGTTTGATCTGGACGTCTATCAGTTTCAGGTCGGAGCGTCGGAAACCGGGACGATTGAATTATTCGCAGATTTCAGTTCGCTCGACGCCTTCGTACGGTTACTCGACTCTTCAGGGAATGAGCTGGACTTCGATAACGACAGCGGTCCGGGCACGGACAGTTTGCTCCGCTTCACGCTCGACGGAGGGGAAACCTATTTCATCGAGGCGAGTGACTTTCTTGACGGCACCGGCGACTTCTACCTCACGATCTCGCTCGACGTTGGCGACTCGATCCCGACGGCGCATGATCTGGGACTCCTCGCCGACTCTCAATCGCTCGCAGCTTTAGGCGTCATTGACCAGGCGTTTGATCGGGATGTGTTCCGCTTTCAAGCGGACACCTCTGGATCAGTCCTGGTCGAGCTTAGCGCGGACTTCAGTCTTGTGGACAGCATTTTTTTCAACACGGTTGTCACCGTGCTCGATTCCTTTGGGAGCGAGATTGCGTTCAACGATAACCTCGACGGCGATTTTTTCAACACGAATAGTCGGCTCACTTTCGCAGCGGTAGCTGGGGAAACCTACTTTGTCGTGGTGGAAGGCTTTTCGAATGGATTTTTCAGTTCCACGGGCGGCTATTCGCTGCATATCAAGTTCGACGTCGGCTTTGATCCGGCGACCGCGACGAATCTGGAAACCCTCACCGAGACACAAGAGGTTTTGAGGTCGGGGACGATTACGGCCGGAGAAGTTCGCGACTTGTTGCTTTTCACGGCGGCGACTACGGGAACGGTCGAAGTCCGGCAGACGTCCGCGCCGGTGACAGGTTTGTCCCTTCCCTTTGACGGAGTGCTGCAAGCGTTTCGCGTGGACAGCGGAATTCCGATCGCCACTGATTTCGGATCGTTTGACACGACGATCCCACGCGTTGTTACGTTTTCCGTGGTGGCGGGCCAAAGCTATTTCGCCGAAGTCACCGGCTTCGGTGGCAGCGTCGGTGATTATCAACTTCAAATAAGTTACATCCGTGACGACGTCCCGGCGGCTGGAGTTGACCTCGCATTTGTGGCCGGGAGGCAATCCATCGTGCGGTTCGGTTCGATTGAAGCCAGGGGTGACATCGACACTTATCACCTGGCTGGCACCAGTGCCGATCAAACGCTGCAGATCGCGCTGACCGCAGACGACGCGGCAGGCAGTTTTCTCGATCCGGTTCTGGTGGTCCGCATCTTCGCGAACGCGAACGCCACGACGCCGCTGCGGACATTGACCAATAACGACTTCGGGTTCAGCTTCAACAGCTTCTTGGCGGTTCCCGTGCCGGCCGGGCAGCGTGTGGAGATCGACGCACAGGGCTTCCGCACAAGTCGTGGTGCTTATGTTCTGACGATTACGAGCTCCAACGGGATCGCGGTCACCACCCCAATTTTGGCTGGCGATCCCGCCATCGGGAGCATCGAGGCGTCGTTCTCGACAGACGTGTTTCAATTCACGCCAAACGAGACCGGAACGGCCGTCATCGACGTCACCTCGTTCGACGCCCCGAATGTCCCGCTGGGTGCGATCGGCGATCCGGTGGTTACGATTCACGAAACCAATACCGGCAATTTCGTGGCATTCGATGACGACAGCGGCCCCGGTTTTAATAGCTTGGTGATGTTCTCAGTGACGATGAACACCTCTTACGAGGTGGAGGTGGGCGGTTTTGGAAGCAATACGGGAAACTATCGTGTCACGCTGAATTTGGCGGGGGGCACAGATGATGCAAATACTTTCGATCAGGCGACTCCCCTCTCGCTTGGGAATACTCCAGGCAAATCCCTCTTCTCCCCGTCCGATGTGGATGTTTTCTCGTTCGTTGCGACCTTCAATGGAACAGTGAATGTTCGCGTCTCGCCCTCCGATCCGAACGAGCAGACGGGATTGCAGGTCGGTTTATCGGCTTTCCAGGCCAGCCCCACGGGAAATTCGGGCGACGTGGAATTGTTGGAGGTTCCCAGGGCGCCCAGTCCAGGACAGCCCACCGAATTATTTGTGCCGGTCAGCCAAGGACGTACGTACTTCTTCCGCGTCGCTGGCCTGAATAATCAGTCGGGTGGCTATTCCTTGGACGTCAGTGCTCAAGTTGATCGAGTGGCTGGCGGATTGCCGAACAATGATCCCACCGCGCCACAACCGGGTGAGATTCGCATCGCGAACGGGCAGGGCGCGCTGCTGGATCCCACGGTTCAGTCCATCGACTTTCCCACCGACCGGGATTGGTATCGCATCGTGGCTCCGCAACCTGGGGTGTTCACGATTAACCTCAACCGGGACTTTGACTATCAAGATCCGCTCCTGACCGTCTACTCCGACACTGGACTGCCGATTGCTCGTAACGATGAGATTGTAAGTCCCGATGGCCGACGTTTGAGTTTGAACAGCCAGTTGACTCTCCAAGCGGTCCGCACGGGCGAAGTGTTCTTTGTGGAGGCGGCCGATCTGAGGGCCACGGCTGAGGAATTTGCGGCGAATCCGGGGCGTCCCCGTACTTATCAGTTGGATGTTCAGTTCGCGGCGCAAGCCGCCGACGATTTTGGCAATGATCCCGGCCATATCTTCTTAATCCCCGAACAATCGCCGGGACGTTTTGCGCGGGAGGGAATCCTTGGCGCCGATCAGGATCGCGACTTTTTCGCCTTCACGGCGGTCGTCGGTGGCACCTTCAATATGCAATTGGCGACAAACGGCTCGGCACCACTTCCCCCTGGTGTCCAGCTTCAGATTTTTGAATTGGAAGCGGCAAATATTTTGGAGGCTTCCCTCGAGAACTTGACTCAGGTCGCGTCGGTCACGACCTCGACCAATACTCTGAATGGTTTGAGCTTAAGCAATCTCGCCGTTCCGCGTGCTGAAGGAGAGTCTACCGGCTCCATTCGCAATTTCGTCGTCGTGGTCTCGCATGTCGGCGAAATGCTCGACTCGGACGTGAACTACACCCTGAATGTGAATGTCGAACAAGGAAACTCGACGAGAGACTTAGCTCTGCAAAACGCGGCCTTGTTTGCTCTATTGTCCCTCGCCGATGGGGCGGCCTCGTTGGGCGACCAGAATCCCATCGCGATCAACGCGGCGATTCAAGCCGCCATGAATGAACTCGGAAAATCCGGCAGTTTTCTGGTCGTATTGCTAGATCCGGTCAATGACCCGGTCCTCACAGATTCCGCGGGGCGACAGACCGGCTTTACGTCAAACACGGGAACGCTCAACGGAGTTCCCGGCGGTTACGCGTCCGTAGGGAGCTTCGGCCAGGTGCTGATCGTGCCGATCGACCTCTCACAGCCAGGATCGGCTTCGTTGCAGTTCGCTGGGATTGGAAGTTTGAGCCAAGCCCAATCGAGTTTCTCCGCGTTCGTAGTTGGTCCGTCGGGATCCGCGCCGGTTTCTCAGGAGGGAGCACGCACCACGGCCAACGTCGATGGAAAGGGAAATTTCGTGGTGCAACTCGGTTTTGGTGATAGTACCTCGCCCGTGGTTCCGATTCCGACACCGGGTACGGCATCTGGCGCTCAATCTCCATCCTTCTTCATGATGACCAATGCGTTTTCAGCGGGTCGCGGGGCTTCGTCTGATTCAGAGAGAGAATCGGGCATCGAAGATTCAGTTACTTTGCGGTCTGAGGATGAGTTGCAGCAGTCGATCGATCGACAGTCTGAAAAAGAACTTCCCGAATTCGATTGGTCGAGATTGCTGGATGAAGTTCTCGAACACCTGCAGTTCGACGTGGATTCGCGGCAATCTATTCGACGCCTGGTCGAAGATGTTCAAGAGCGTGGGACAATGCTTCCCGTTCAACTGGTCATGAATTCTGACGTCGGTCGCTCGGCAAGGGTCATGTATGACGTGCTGAAATACAGTGCCGGATGGGTTCGAAACGCAAAGCCAACGTCCCCTGCACCCAAACAACGCACAACCGTGCCGAAGGTCACGCAGGAGACGCGGTCACCCAAGGATGCGTCCCAGACACGTATCGCATCGAAGAAGACAACGCATTTGGGCGGGTAAACGATCGGGGAGGTAGTGGCGTCGAGTCTGTTCGTCGAAGGCTCGGCATTGCTTGCCTAATCCGCAGAATCCTCAAGGTTTACTAAGGCAATGGTCGATCTTCCGAACAGGACTTTGTCGCCGTATCGGGAGAGGTTGCTGTGGCTGATGCCCTGCCGGTCTTTGAGGTCGAACACGAGCTGTGCTCGGCAAACTTGCCTGGCGTTCCGCAGGTTGCGGAATCGGCGATCGATCAAGCTCTGGAGGCACTGCATCTGCGAGGTACGACTCCTGTCTTGGAAAAAAACCAGGTCGAACTGGATTCGCCTGCGACCGCTGAACCGCAGCCCATTCCAAGAGAGCCCTCTGAACCACGCACTCGGAGATCTGCTCGACCAGCCAAGCGTCCGCAATCGAACCGCTCGCGTCGCTTGTTCGACGCATTGCGGTCGCGTCGCCTGAGAATCATCGCCACGGCGGTGGGTGTGTTGTTGGTTGTCGGTTTGATCGGATTGAACTGGCAGCGTTCTGGTCAGCAGAATTCGAGCGGTGATCTTGCGGAAATGGACCTCGCAGAATTTCAAGACGACCTTCACTTCGGCGCAGCCGGAATCGAACGGGCCTCTGAGTCCCGGCCAATGGGTGAGACAACCGACGTGGACGCGGATGCGTTAAAGATTCGATCCTCGCGACTGGATTCAGACGAGCAAATGCCGACTGTGGGACTCGTCAATCATTCCGAGCAGCGGTGGCCTGCCGTGGGAATTCAAACAGTTGGTGAGATTTCTCGGCCGGCGGCGCGCGGTTCACAAGCGGCGTGGTTGACCGGGCAGATCGAGATCGAATCAATCGGTACGCCGCACGACGATTCGGTGCGACGATCCAACAGCAACGATTCTGCTCGTTGAGCCGCGTGGCGTTTCACCAAAGGCGATGTTGGGAACCCCGACGATAAGGGCTGTTTCAGAGATGTACTCACAACACTGGAAACTGGATCGCCCCCCTTTCGAGAACACGCTCGATCCCGACTTTTTCTTTCCGAGCCAAACTCATCAGGCGGCACTGTTGAAGCTGCGTTACCTCATCGAAAACCAAAAGGGAGCCGGAGTTCTCGTGGGCGCGACTGGAGCTGGCAAAACGTTTGTGGCACGGCGTCTCGCTCATGATTTGAGCCAACAGGCGGGGCCTTGGCTGCATCTGCCGTTTCCGCAGATGTCGGCGGATGATCTGCTGAGCGACTTGGCTATCCGCTTGGCGGGTGAGTCGGTCATGGCTGGGATGCCTCCGCATTCGCTTCTGCCTCGCAGTTCGGCATTGCGGCTTATTGAGCAGTCGTTGGATGAGCACACTCGCGCCGGACATCATCCGGTCATCATCGTTGACGACGCGCATCTCATCGACGACCCGGCGACTCTGCAGACGCTGGAATTGTTGTTGAACTTTCATCAGCCGCCGCAACGAGTCTTTTCGTTGATTCTGCTGGGAGACCGTCTGCTGTTGTCGCGTCTGTCTCGTTTGCCGCGCTTCGATGACCGTCTGGCCGTTCGTGCGATGTTGCATTCGCTTTCGGCCGACGAAACCGCGCGTTACGTTCGGTTTCGGCTGGAGGTTGCCGGTGCTCGACAGGCGATGTTCAACGCGGCCGCTCTCGAAGAGATCGCCCAACTCAGTGGTGGTGTGCCTCGGCGCATCAACCGCTTGGCCGATCTGGCTCTCTTGGTGGGCTATGCCGACGGTCGCCAGCAATTGACGGCGTCGGACGTCGCCAGTGTCTCAGAAGAACTGGCGGTCGTCGGAGTGGATTAGGCAACGAGGCTGCAATAAGTTTCCGCTGTCGCCGTGTTCGTAAGCCGCATGGCGCTAGCCGCGGCTGGCGCCTTGCGGCTCACCTAGACGCAGAAGTCATTAAGACAGGCGGAGAGTCGGAACTTCTTGGAGTGCAGCCATGAGTGGTCGCTGGTTTTTGGCTTTACCGTTTTTCATCGGGCTGTTGCTGAGCAGTGATTTTGAGAAGCCCAGCGCACGCGCAGTCGAGCCGAAACTAACCGACAACGATCAGCGCCGGCATCCGCTCAGTGACGACGATCGCACCAAGTTGCGGAAGCAATGGGAGGACGAACTCGCTGACGTCTCGAAGAAACTCGAAACCAAACCGGACAGCTTGTCGCTGCTTTCCAAGCGTGGCGATCTGCATTTCTTTCGCGGTGAGTTCACCAAGGCGGTGCGCGATTACGAGCGGATGAGCGAGCTTGATCCACCGCTCGATGCGTCGCATTGGAGATTGGGGATCGCCTACTTTTATGCCGACACGCCGGAGAAATCGGCCAAGCAATTTGAGAAGTTCTTCACCACTGATGACGTGGACCGTGAAGCAGGCTTGTGGAAGTACATCGCGCAAGCTCCCACGCTGGGGACGGAGAAGGCACGGGACGGATTGCTCAAGTACAAGAAGGATGACCGCGAGCCGTTGCCGACAATCTATCGGCTCTTCGAGGCTGAGATCACCCCCGAAGAATTGCTGAAGTCCGTCGATGCGAAGTTGCCGGACAACATCCGCGAACAACGGCTGTTTTACATCGAGCTGTATTTGGGCCTGTGGCATGATGCTCACAAGCGGCCGACGGAGGCGCGGACGCACTTCCGCGCTGCGACCGCCAATCGTTGGGGACGCTCGGCGAGTTACGGGCCGAACTACATGTGGCATGTCGCGCGACTGCATTACGAACGGCTGGCGGAAAAACCGAAGCATTGAGGTAGGTCAGCCTTTCCAGGCTGACCATGAGAGGGTTGTCGTGTTCAATAGCGTATTGATCAGGCTGGAAAGCCTGACCTACGCGGGCACGGGCAGGCCGGCTTCTTTGAGGAAGAACTTCATGTCTTCCCAGACATCCTTCTTGGCGGCGGGATTGCGCAGCAAATAAGACGGGTGATAAGTGCAGAGCACTTTCGCGCGACCATGCTCGAAGATACGGCCGCGCAGGCGGCCGATGCTTTCTTCGGTCCCCATCAGACTCTGAGCGGCGGTGGCTCCCCAGCACACGATGAATTCGGGATCGATGATGGCAATCTGAGCGTCGAGAAACTCGCGGCAGTTGCTGGCTTCGATCGGCAGAGGTTTGCGGTTACCGGGCGGGCGGCAACGCAGGATGTTGCAGATATAGATTTCTTCCCGTTTCAGCCCGCTGGCAACAATGATCTTGTTGAGCAACTGGCCTGCCGCGCCGACAAACGGTTCTCCTTGAGCGTCTTCGTCTGCTCCAGGAGCTTCGCCAATGAACAGGAATCGTGCTTCGGGGTTGCCGACACCGAAGACCGTTTGATGGCGAGAACTCGCCAACTCCTGGCAGCGCACGCACGCGGCGACTCGCTGCTTCCATTGATTCAACTGCCACTCGCGATCGTCTCGCGAACCGACGGAATGCGGGCTGGCGGGCAGTGGCTCAGAAATCACCGCCAATGTTGGAAGGACCGTTGGTGTGGCAGCGACCGGCCGGGGTGTCTTGGCGGGCGATGAAACCAGCGGACTTGACGCAGCACCGCTAGTCGGTGTGCGCGTCACGGCCGCAGGCTTCTGAGGTGTCGTAGGGGCCGAGCGTTTTCGAGCGGGCATTGGCAGATGACTCAGCCCCGCGCGCTGCCAGCCTTCCAACTCTTGCCGCAGCGCGCGGTTCATGGCGAGTAATGGGTCGGTCATGGGAATTCAGCTTCCATCTTCAAAACCGGACCACGATGTCTTCGGAACTACTCGACGATCTCCAGCAACTCGACATCGAAGATCAGCACGGCGTTCGGGCCGATGACCGGGGGCGATCCGCGTTCGCCGTAGGCCAGATCCGCTGGCAGAGTGATTTGCCATTTGTCGCCGACCTTCATCTTCAGCAACGATTCGGTCCAGCCCTTGATGACCCCTTTGACCTGGAACTCGGCCGGTTGATCGCGTTTGGCCGGAGCATCGCCGGTGTAGGACTGATCGAAGACTTTGCCATCGATCAGCTTGCCGCGGTAATGCACTTTGACGGTGTCGGTGGCTTTCGGAGATGCTCCCTTGCCCGATGCGATCACCTTGTATTGCACACCGCTGGGGAGCGTCTTGACCCCTTCTTTCTCTTTGTTGGCGACGAGATAGTCCTCGCCTGCTTTCGAGATCGCGGCGCGTCGTAGCGGTTCAAACGCGGTGAACGCCTTGGTGATTTCGTCGTCGGAGAATTCCGCGTCCTTGCCTTGCAGCGCGTCTTCCATCCCTTTGATGACCCGCTTTTGATCGAGGTCGAATCCTGCCTGCTTCATCTTGCCGAGCTGTAGTCCCATCGCGTAGCTGATCTTGTCGAGCAGCTCCTTCTTATTGGCCGGCTTCTTGCCGATCGCATTCGGATCAGGCTCCAGACTCAGATCCAAACCATCATCCGCCTTCTTGACTTTCGGCTGAGCCTTGGCCTTGGGCTTTTCATCCTGAGCGACCGCGAATCCAACCGCGACCACCGCCACCAAGCTCAACATCACAAACCATCGCCGCATGATCGCACCTTTTCTGTTGGGGGAAAAATTGAACGGGCGGGAGTCTAGGAATCCGAACGCTACACCGCGACCGTCGGAAACGAATGTCTTCCACAAGTGTATTGCTGAGCGGGGCGGCGTCAGCCCCCCCGGTGATATCGCCGTCCAACCGGTGGGCTGACGCCACCCCGCTCGCCTGCATCACTATTGGGCCTTCGCGAACGTGAAGATCTGCCCGAACGGTGTTGTGAAATAGACTTCGCCTGCTTCGTCTTCGCCGTAGGTCATCACCGGGAGGTTGTCCCCTTGCAGGAGATAATTCGCGGCGACCTTCTTGGCTTTCTCGTCGTACTTCAGTCCCCACAGCTTGCCGCTGACGAAGTCGCCATAGAGGTAGCAGCCATCTAACTCCGGCACCTTCTTGCCGCGATAGACGACTCCGCCGGTGATCGACTTGCCGATGGTGTGGTGGTATTCCCAGATCGGTTCGATGAGCTCCGGTTTCGCGTCGGAGCCTTCTTTGAATTTGTGCATGCCTTCGCGGAGATTCCAGCCGTAGTTGCCTCCCTTGGTGATGAGGTTGATCTCTTCCCAGAGGTCTTGTCCCACGTCGGCCTGCCAGAGTGTGCCGGACTTGCGATCGAAGCTCATACGCCAGGTGTTGCGGATGCCCATCGCGAAGGATTCCGGTGCGGCTTCGGCTTGGCCAGCCCACGGGTTGTCCTTCGGGATCGCGTAGTTCTTGCCGGCGTCTTTGTGATCGACGTCGATGCGCAGAATTTTGCCGAGCACCGTCTTTGGGTTCTGGCCGTTCTTGTGTGGATCGTTCGCGTTGCCGCCGTCGCCGAGTCCGATGTAGAGGTAACCGTCCGGCCCAAAACAGATCGTGCCGCCGTTGTGATTCCAGTATGGCTGTGGGATGCGGAGGATTTGCTCTTCAGACGCCGGATCGGCTTTGTTCGGATCGCTCTTCGAGACTTTGAACCGCGAGATGACCGAGATGTGTGGCACCTCGGTGTAGTACATGAAGAACTCGCCGTTCGTCTTGAACTTCGGATGGAACGCGAGGCCCAAAATGCCTTCTTCAAACTCTTCGTCTTTGTAGATCGTCTTCTTTTCCCAATCCAAAAACGTGTCGGCTTCTTCGACGTCTGGCTTATTCGGGAAGACGAAAATCTTTCCCGGTTGCGAGCAGACAAAAATTCGATTCGATCCGTCTCCCGCGTTCGTCAGCAACACCGGCCGGCGAAACTTGAGTTCGGGAAACGCTCGCACCGCTTTGACGGCCAGCGGCGTGTCGGGCATCGGCTGCGGTGGGTCGGCGGCTGGCGACGTAGCCACGAATGTTAGGCTCAAGGCGACGGACATCAAACAAGCGAATCGCGAACGCATGGTTTCTCCTTCAAAGAGGTTTTGCGACTTAGGCGAGCGGGGCGGCGTTGGCCCCCCGGTTTTCAGCGGAGGTAAGACAACCGGGGGGCTAACGCCGCCCCGCTCGCCAATTTATTCAGAGGGTGGCGGGGTGAACCAATTGGGGACGGGGACTCTCTTCGATCGGGCCAGCAGCAACAAGACTCCGGCCACGATGACCAGCACGGGGGCTTCCGTCTCAACCAAGAGCGTTCCTTGCTGACGCAGCACGCTCATCGCGCTGCACACCAAAAAGAATGTGCCGAGCACAAAACTCAGTTTGTCGAAGCCCATCAACACGAACATCAGTACGCCGCAAACGGCCATCCCTAAGGTCCACACCCAATTGATGTGCGTAGCGATCCCTTTCGAGGCCATCAGCCAGCCGACGCCGACCGTGATCGTCAGCAGCGAAATCACGAGGCTCTTTTGGCTGGCGGTCATGGCAATCCGGTGGTTCAGCCCCAAACGGGTGTCACTCGATAGCCCAGGGCATCGCCCTGGGTCAGCGATCCAAAAGAAATTCTTCAGCCCTGAAGGGGCGTGACTCGATGAAGTCTAACGCCAGTTGCGCCCCGTTGGGCAACGCCGTGAACGATTTGGCGTCGAAGAAAGTGGGGTTTCAGAAACGAAGGAGAGAAAAGAAAAGCCAGATTCCTAACAGGACCAACTGAAAACGCTTCAGTCAGAAAGGAATCTGGCTCATG
>SXKJ01000498.1 GCA_005778115.1 Planctomyces sp.
ACTCAGTCCTTGACGAGACACCAACGACACGGCCTCGACCTTGAACTCCCTCGTAAACACTCGACGTTTTGACATGAACTTCGCTACTTACGCGTCACAATACGCGCTACGTTGCGCGCACGCAAAACGTGGGCTAGTCCAGGACTGGAGTCGCGTGTGCGGGAACTGGAAGCGGAACTGCGGCGAGTGGAGCGGGAGCGTGACATCCTAAAATAAGCGTTGAGCATTTTCGGCCGGGACGTGTGAGGGACGTGTACGCGGAGATCGATCAGATCGTGCTGCGCGAGCGTTTCGCGGCATCCGCCGTGTATGATCTGCTGGAGGTGAGTCGCTCAGGATTTTATGCCTGGCGGTCGTTGCAGGAGTCTCGGAGAGCGGAACGGGATCGTGAATTGGTGCCGGTGATTCGCGAGGTGTTCAGGTGTCATCGGCGTCGCTATGAAGCAAGGAGGATTGCGGTGGAACTGTCGAGCCGCGGGATTGCCTGTGGCATGGCGCGGGGCGCGAGACTGCTGAAAACGCAGGGGGTTCACGCGATTCAGCCAAAGTCGTACCGGCCACGGACGACCGAGAGCCGCACAGCCAAACCTTTTCGAACTGACCTCGATACCGAGGAGCGTTTTCTAAAAACCACCGGCATAACCACTCGAAGTCGCCACCGAACGACGTCCCTTCGGCATCACGGCGAATCTTCGCTTCGATGTATTCGAAATTGCCATCGATCGAACCTGGCTCGAACGTGTTCTTCGTGGCCATGCTTGGAATCACCATTCAGAGGTTCGGTGATGTGGCTCGTTGAGTGACTCCATGGCCTTCGCGCGGTTCGAATCTGATCATGAGCGATCGAGGCACGTCAGCGTGCGAAGCTCAGGAACCGGCAGCAGGGGCCGGCGGCCCGAAGGCTTTCAGGGCTTGATCCTTGATCCCTTTCAGGTCCAGCTTGCCGGTGCCCAAGAGCGGGATTGAGGCGACTTCCAGGAAACTATCGCCGGAGGGGATCCACAGGTTGGGCATGTCGCACTGGCCGAGTTCCTTCAGCACTTCGTCCACGGTCTTCGACAGCGGTTTGTGCAACACGATCAGTCGTTCGCCCTTCTTCGCATCGGGGACGGAGGTCACGGCGAGTTTGATTTCGGCGTCTTCGCTGTTGGGGACTTCGACGATGCGTGCCAGTTCTTCTTCGATGCGAATGTGCGGAACCATCTCGCCGGCGATCTTGGAGAAGCGGCTGAGGCGGCCGGTGATTTTGATGAAGCCGTCGTCGTCGATTTCGGCGATGTCGCCGGTGTTGTACCAGTAGCCGTCGCGAATCACTTCGGCGGTCTTCTCGGGGTTGTTCAAGTAACCCTGCATCACATTGGGGCCGCCGATCAGCAGCAGGCCGGGCTTGTTGTTGCCGAGTTCAGCGTGCGTGTCGGCATCGACGATTTTTGCGCAGACATTGGGGATGGCGCGGCCAACGGTGCCGAGTTTCGTGCCAATCTGTGTGATTCCCTGCGAGCGATGATCGGGAACGTTGGCGGCGGCGAGCGGCGAGAGTTCGGTGCAGCCGTAGCCTTCGGTCGGGATCACTCCGAACTTGGCGTTGAATTCATCGGTCAGTGCCTGCGGGAGTTTCTCGGCTCCAACGATGGCGAGGTCGAGCGCGGCGAATTGTTCTTTGTCGCAGCGTTTGAGGTACGACTTCAGGAACGTCGGCGTGGCGGCGAGGATAGTCACTTTGTATTTCTGCGACAGTTCGCCGACCGTGCGGCTGTCGAGCGGGTTGAAGTGATAGACGGCGGCGCAATCGACGTTCATGGGGAGCCACATCATCAGCGTGTGGCCAAAGCTGTGGAAGAACGGCAGCACGCCGAGCACCACGTCGGTCCGTTTGATTTGGAAGAGTTGATCGGCCGAACTGATGTTCGAGCCGACGTTGTGATGCGAGAGCATCACGCCCTTCGGTTGGCCGGTCGAACCGGACGAGAAGATGATCGTCATCAGGTCCGTCGGCTTGATGCGTGTCAGGCCGAGCCAGCGTTCGAGGAGAAACATCGGCACGGCATGCGCTGCGAGGGCGCTTAGGGCTTTGTCCGCGCCGGTCATCTTCTCTTTGACGTCTTCGAGATAAATGATCTGCGTCGCGGGATCGAACTCGACCGGCTTCTTCTCCAGGAATCTGCGGCTGGTGATGACGTGGCGGATGCCAGACTCGGAGATGCAGTAGCGGATGTCTTTGTCGGTGAGCGTATAATTCAAATTGACGGAGACTCGGCCGGAGATGGTCACGGCCATGTTGGCGAGCAGGCCGCCGTTTGACGGAGGCAACAGGATGCCGACGTTCTTTTCGTCTGGCTTCAGCCAGAGTCGTTCGAGAACGCACTTGATGGCCAGTGTGCCGATCAGCGTCCTGCCGCCGGTCAGTTCTTGGCCGGAGGAGTCGGCGATCTTCATGCGGGATCGGGCCGCACGGCATTTGCGCAGGAACATGCGAGCGGGAATCAGTTCTTGATCGCGCCGCTTGATCGAAGCTTCTACTCCGAGCGTTTCGACCGCCTGCCGCACTTCGTTGACGTTGTCCGGATTCTTCAAATGCGTGCCGAAGACGATCGTGACCGGATACGGCCACATGCGGGGTCGCTTCCAAAAGATCTTGCCGTCGCGATGACTGAAGATGCTGCCCCAGAGTTCATCGAGATACGCCGGAATCACCGGCGCGTCGGTACCGTCGATGATCCTCAGTAAACCCCGTTGGAACGGCTGCAACTGCCCGGTGCGCGTAATTCCCCCTTCCGCGAAGATGCAGACCAGTTCGCCATTCTTGATCGCCGCCTTGGCCGCGTTCAAAGCGGTGACGATTGCTCTTGGCCCGTCTTCCGGTCGGATTGGAATCGTCCCGTACAAGCGAGCCAGCCAACCGGAGATTCCCGTGCTGACATATTCGGCCCAGGCGATCATCCGAATCGGTCGTTCGGAATTCAGGATCAGCAGAATGCCGTCCAGCCAGGAGACGTGGTTGGCGACGATCAATGCGCCGCCGGTCGCCGGAAGATGCTCGCTACCGAAAACGCGCACCTTGTAGGTCACGCGAAACGCCAGCCAAAAAAGACAACGAACCGTCTCTTTTGGGATCAAACGAAACACGATGACCGCGATGGGAACCGTGACAAGACCGCAACCCAAGAAGATCATCGAAGGAGTCATGCCGACGAACTCACGGAGCACATAGTACAACCCGGACGATACCAGGATGAACGAGAACACGATGAAGTTACTGGCGGCGATATTCACGCCGACCATCTTCGGATCGCTGCGATGTTGCAAGAACGCTTCCAGCGGGATGTTGAACAACCCGGCGCTCAACCCCAACAGCAGCAAACAGGCACAAGCCCACGGAATCGCGCGTCGAGCGGACGGCGTGCGGAACTCGGAATAGACGGACAGCGAGGGTTGCCCCTTCTTCAGAGCTTTCGCTTGTTCCTTTTCGTGCTCTTCGAGGATCTTGGTCTTACCCGCTTCGTCGCTCGCTTTCGCGAGTCGTTCGTTGAGAAGCCGGGTCGCGGTCTGTTCGATCGCGTCGGCCTGGGGTGGTTCAATCGGCCAACCGACCGCGAACATCAACAGGGCGCTGAGAGCCATCCCTCCCGCACCGATCGTGACAATTCCCAACTCCACTTTGCCCGCGGACCACAAGCCGGCCAGGATGCTCCCCACGGCCACGCCGAGCACCAACATCGCCTGCAACGGAGTGACCTCGGTCTTGTTCAACAGTTGCAGTTCGTTGAGGCCAAACTCCAGCACGCCGTTTTGAGCCAAACTCCCCAGCAGCCAGAAATACCCCATGCCCAACGCGGCCAGAAACAACGGACGGTTGCGGTACAACTGGCTGAGATTTTGCCACGTCTCTGCCACGGGATTCTTGGCGAGTTTGCGATGCGGATCCGCCGGAGGCAGCGGCTTGATCAGCAACGTGCAGCACCAGCCGATGATCGCCAGCGTCACCAAGAAGATCGCCTCGGACTTCACCTGCCAGAGCGACACAGCGTCGTTCAAATTGATCTTCGATTTGTCATCGAGAAAGCCCGCGACCACCAAGCCCATCGCGGTGCCAATGACCGTGACGAAGCCCATGACTCCGTTGCCCGCCGACAGTTTGTCGGGCCGTAAGACTTCCGGCAGCGCTCCAAACTTCGCCGGGCCGAACAGCGCGCACTGACAACCGGTCAACGCGACGACGAAGAACAGAAACGGCACATTTCCCATCAAAAGCCCGCCGACTCCCAACAGCATCAGCGGCAGTTCCAGAAATTTCAGATAGACGATGACCTTCTGCTTGCTGAAGCGGTCGCCGAGATACCCGGCCATCGTTACGAAGAGCAAATACGGCAGCGTGAAGCAGAACAACCCCAGGGCGAGTGCTTTTGTCTCGCCAATCGTCCGACCGCCGACAAAGACGATGAACCAACGAAAGACGTTGTCGTTGATCGTCCCCAAGAACTGAGCCAGCAGCACGCCCAGGAAACTGCCAGACAGCAGCCCGCCCTGGTAGGGAGTCAGTTGAACGTCGTGCGGGGCGGACGAAGCGGATTGGCTCATAGGGAGATGAATCGCGACGGCGGACGATCGCCAGCGTGTGAACGCTCGCGCTTCCGCCGATGAAGTTCTGACGAGAACGGCGAGAAGTCGCATCCACACGGAGCGGTCCCTCGCCACGAAGGCGGGGGATGATATCGGCGACGATGGAAGATGCCGAGCATGGCAAGCGAGTCTTTCTCATCAGCCCGAATTGAGTTCGCGCTTCCCGCCAAGCCCGTATGCTTGAATCGCAGAGGTCTTCGAGTCCGTATTTTTCGCCCTTCATTTTTCTGCCGCCTCTCGACCGGGCTCAAAAGAGCTGGCGAAAAATGAAGGGCGAAAAATCGAGTCAGGCATGACGAGCCAACTTGGTTGACGACTTCTCTCAAATCTGACACAAGCCTGCCCCAGATATTTTTCAACCGCTGTTGGAACTCGCACATGCCGCCGACTGAAATCTCTCAACGACTGGAATTCGCCCTCGCGGTGTCGCAAGAGGCGGCGAAGTTGATTCTGTCGTACTACATGACTCCCGAATTGGTGGTCGATCTCAAACGGGACCGCTCTCCCGTCACCGCCGCCGATCGCGGGGCCGAGGAACTGATCCGCGACCGGATCGCACAACAGTTCCCCGATGACGGTGTCTTCGGTGAGGAATTTGGAGAAACGCCCGGTCGAAACGGAGTCCGCTGGGTGCTCGATCCCGTGGATGGGACGAAGGCATTCATTCACGGCGTGCCGCTGTTCGGCACGTTGATCGGACTCGAAGCGGATGGCGAGTTGCTCGCCGGAGTCTGCCGGTTGCCGGCCTTGAACGAAGTCGTCTACGGCGGCCGGGGACTCGGCGCGTGGTGGCAGATTGGCGATGCGGCACCACGTCGCGCGAAAGTCTCGTCGATCGACAAATTGGAAGAGGCGATGGTCTGCACAACCTCGTTCAACAACTGGCACAAGGCCGGCAAGTCCGACGCCTTCGACCGCATCAACACTGTCGCGAAAGAAACTCGCGGTTGGAGCGACTGCTATGGCCACGCCCTGGTCATCACTGGCCGAGCCGACGTGATGCTCGATCCCCTGCTGAATCCGTGGGACGCGGCGGCACTCGTGCCGATCCTCCGCGAGGCCGGCGGACAATTCTTCGACTGGACCGGCACTGACACGATTCACGGCGGCAACGGCGTCTCAGTCAATGAGCGGCTCAAGGAGGCGCTGATGCAACTGCTCTGAACGTCGTCGCCTGATTGTCTGGTGGGCCGCCGCACTGACTCCTCACCACATTGAGTCAAACATGCACCGCAGGCGACAGCTTTGGACGGAGGTCTATTCGTTCGAGGCATTGTGCCGCGCTGCACGGAAGGCGGAACGCCGGAAGCGATCGCGGCGAAGTACCGGACGCTTCGCGTTCTTTCGTGAGTTGGAGTTGTTGCGGCTGCATGAAGAGTTGCGAGACCAGCGCTATCGGCCGGGCGGTTATCGCACGTTCTTCGTGCATGAGCCGAAGCGGCGGCTGATCAGCGCGGCTCCATTTCGAGACCGCGTGGCGCATCACGCCCTCACGAGCGTGCTGGAACCGATCTTCGAGGGGTCGTTTGTCTTTGACTCTTACGCCTGTCGAGTCGGTAAAGGGACACATGCGGCCGTAAGGCGCTGCCAAGAGTTCGCAAAGCGATTTCCGTATGTGCTCAAGGCCGACATTCGCAAATTCTTCCCGTCGATCGACCATGCGATTCTGAAAGGGCTGATCCGGAGAAAGATCAAAGACCGGGGAGTGCTGTGGCTGTGCGATTTGATCGTTGACCACAGCAATCCGCAGGAGCCGGTGCTGGAGTGGTTTCCCGGCGATGACCTGTTGAGTCCCAGCGAACGGCGACGCGGGGTGCCCTTGGGAAATCAGACGAGCCAGTTCTTTGCCAACGTCTACTTGGACCCGCTGGACCATTTCGTGAAAGAAACGCTGCGAGCGAAGGGCTATGTCCGGTACGTCGATGACTTCTTGGTGTTTTCACAGAGCAAACAAGAGTTAGCGGAGTTTCAACGGAGGATTGCCGAGTTCTTGATCTCGCTGCGGGTCAAGCTGCATCCGCGCAAGAACGTCGTCTTTCCGGTGCGGTGCGGAATTCCGTTTCTGGGCTACCGCGTGTTCCCGACGCATCGGTTGTTGGCGAAGCCGAACGTGCGGCGATTCCGCAAGCGGATGAAACAGCACCAACGGTTGTTGGCCGAAGGGAAAATCACCTGGGCCGAGGTCCGGCAGCGGTTGATGAGTTGGTCGGGGCACGCGAAGCAAGCGGACACGCATCGGTTGCGGCAGCGATTGTTTCGCGAGTTCCAATGGAAACGCGGGCGGCCAGAGAAGCCCGATGACCCGGCGGGGCGTTCGAGTCGATGACCTACTGGTCCCGCCGAGTCGAGGGATGATTTGGCTGACGCCCAACGTAGACCGGTCAGTCTCTGACCGGAATGCGGGTCATGGAATGACCCGCCTACGAAACGCCAACACCGGACAGCGATCTGGACTATGCACTTGGCACGCTTCCCACGACGCGCGGTCACGGGAATTCCGGCACGACAGCCGATGGCTGCCGCAAAGTGCTCGCCAAACGGAAACCAAAGTTGTTGTTCCGGTTGGTGGGCTGATTGTTGTTGCGGTTCGCCGACCGCACATTCTGCGGTTGGTTGTTGAACGAGCCGCCACGCAACAAACGGCTTTGCGACCGCCGCCCTTGGCGAGAAGAATGACGATGGCGATTGCTCACCGCAATCCGTACCACGACCCTCAGCGGGCGATTGGCGAGCCGGAGGTGGTCAGCCCCCGGACTGATCCATGTGCCGTTTCGTCTGGGGGCTGACGCCTTCCGGCTCCCCCAAAAAAGGCGAGGTGTTCCATGCGTGCTGATGAAGAACTCACTGTCATTTCCAAGACGTACGACTTCGTCAAATGGTCGGCCGAGCACACCAGCCGGTTTCCCAGGAACCATCGGTTTGTGCTGGGCGAGCGGATGGAGCGGAATCTGTATGACTTGTTGGAGCTGTTGATTCAGGCCAAGTACAACAAAGTTCGACAGGGGTTGTTGCAGCAGGCGAATCTCAAACTGGAGGTACTGCGATTCCAGGTTCGCTTGGCGCATGACCTGCAATGTCTGCGGTCCAACAGCTACGGACACGCGGCCAAGCAGATTGACGAGATTGGCCGACTGATTGGTGGTTGGATGAAAAGCGGCGCGTCGGGGGACAAGGGGCAGAGCGGCTCACTTCCTAAACCATAGCGGCGCGGGGTTGAGTGATGTTTAACCCCAACGTCAGCGGCGTCGGTGCGATGGCCAAACGACTCCCGCGCACGCCGATGGCCTAGCGGTTAAACCGCGCACGCGTGCCGCGTGCGCCACAAAAAAATCGCGCGCCGCTGCGCGGCGACTGGAGCTGTTGAAATAGAACGTCTCTCGAAGCGCTCAATGCGAAGTGTGGTAATGTGGTAAAGAGGCTCAGTCTTTAGTCCTCGCCAAACGGAAACCAAAG
>SXKJ01000499.1 GCA_005778115.1 Planctomyces sp.
CGGAATGGTCAAAATGACGTAAACCCAAGCCGGTTGTCATCAACCACTCGTCCGAACAAGCAAAAACTCAGGTTGCCGCCATCCCGGAGTCAACCGGATTGCCGCCAACTCCGGTTGCCGCCTGTCTGGAGTCAACCAGATTGATGCCAACTCCGGTTGCCGCCTCTCTGGAGTCAGTACGAAAGCCAACAACCAAGGTTGCCGCCAATCCGGCCGACTCCGCAGAGCCAAACGGATAAGTGGCCGTCAATCCGTTCGACTCGGCAGAGCCAAAAACCTCGGTTGGCATCAATCCCGCCGACTCCGGGTAGCTGCCGACTCCGGTTTTCGCTCGGACTGACGACGCCGGCCACCCGCCGACTTCCTCGTTGACTCGTCCAGACCTGACCGACATGACCAACCCTCCGGTTGGCACCTTTCCGGTCCCTGGCGGTCAGCCAAACCGCTCGCTCGCCACCTCTCCAAACCCCACCCGCCCGGCAAACTATCGTCTGCTGGCTCGTCCGGAACCGCTCCGGTGGACAACGCCAGACGCTCAAGGTCGTCCAAACCCAAAATCTCGCAGTGCATTGACCAGCCGGTCGATCTGCTCGCGAGTGTTGTAGAGATGACACGAGACACGAATCAGTCGCTCGCCGTGCCAATTCACGATCGGAACTTCGATGCCGAATTTCTCCCACAACGGAGTCTGCAACTGATCGCGAATCCCCTGATTGGGAGCCTCCGTCGGCGGCAGCGGCAGTGCGATCATCGAACCGTACCACTCGCGGCTGTCCGGAACGGCCGGTTCCAAGCCGGTCAGTTCGCTGATTCGCTGCCGAGCGTATTTCGCCAACTCATGCGTTTGTTCGCGGAACGCTTCCCAGCCAAAACGGTCGAGAAACTCAATCGCGCTGGGGACGGCCAGAAAACTCGCCGGGTCGCGCGTCCCCAGCCAGCGGAACTCGTCCTGCCAATGAGCCGGCCGGCCGGCAACGCTGCCACCCCAACTCATTACGGGCGGCGATAGCTTCTGTTGATTCCGCTTGGCGACGTACAAGCAGCCGCTGCCGAAGGGCGCACTCAACCATTTGTGGCAGCTCGCGCAATAAAAATCGCAGCCGAGCTTCCGCAAGTTGACGTCAATCATGGCGAGCGCGTGCGGTCCGTCGATGCAAACTTTAACGCCCCGTTTCGCCGCTTCGTGGCAGATCGCTTCGACAGGCAAGATCACCGCCGTCGGCGACGTGATGTGACTGACAACAATCAACTTCGTTCGCTCCGTTACACCCGCCATCAGCGCGGCAACCTGTTCCTCCGCCGACGTAATCGGCCGCGGCAGTGGTTGCACGACGATCTTGGCCTGTGCTCGGTCGCAAGCTCGCCGCCAGATGCGCATGACCGCGCCGTACTCTTGATTGGTGAAGAGCACTTCGTCTCCCGGCTGCAACGGAAAGCTGTCGGCGACGATGTTCATCGCGACGGTCGCGTTGTCGCAGAACAGCAGATCATTGCCGTCCGCACCGATCAGTTGGCCAAGTTTCTCGGCGGCCTCGTCCAACGCAGATTCCATCTGCCGCAGAAAAAAATCCATCGGCTGGCGTTCGAGCTTCTCGGTCCAATCGTGCCGAGCCTTACGCACGCAGCGCGGCGAAGGGCCGAACGAACCATG
Source organism: Planctomyces sp. (assembly GCA_005778115.1). Lineage (GTDB taxonomy): Bacteria > Planctomycetota > Planctomycetia > Planctomycetales > Planctomycetaceae > SXKJ01. The sequence goes on from SXKJ01000499.1 coordinate 1,652, forward strand.
ATTCAAATACGTGACCTCTTCGGGGAAGGACCATTCATCGGAGATCGACATCAAAGAATTCCTCTAGAGCAGTACCGCGACCGTCAGGGAGCGGCCAGCGCTTGACGCGACACCCGGGCCGCCCCCTGAGGGTCGCGGTACGGTACCGACTGGTTATGCCGCATCCCAATGTGAGCGACGTTGTTCACATCAATCAGACGCGAGCCGTCCGCTACAAATCAGGAGTCCGCCGATGAATCTTTCTGAACTCAGCGTCCCACAATTGATCGACGAATACCTCAAAGGCCCGAAACTGCTGCGCGATTCAGTGGTGGGTATGACGCGCGAGCAACTGCTGGCTCGGCCAATCGCCGGCAAATGGAGCACGCTGGAGGTGGTCGCACACCTGACAGATTTCGAGCCGGTTTACGGTGACCGGATGAAACGCATCCTTGCTGAGAACGAGCCGACCCTTTTTGGCGGCGATCCAGACAAGTTCGCGGCCAAGCTGGCGTATCACGAACGCGATCTCGAAACGGAACTCTGTCTGATCGAGTGCGTCCGCAAACAGATGGCGGGGATCTTGCGAACGGTTCCGGACTCCGACTTTCAGCGAGTCGGCCGGCATAGCGAGGCGGGGCCACTGACCCTGCGAACGTTTCTTGAACGGATCACCGGGCACATCCCGCATCATCTGCCGTTCATCGCAGAGAAACGTCAAGCTCTTGCGACGAATTCGCGGTAGCGACGAGTTGTTCGTTGGCCGGCCGACGCCAGCGTGCGAGTTGTGCGTACGAAAACGAACCGGCCGATCCACGTTCTCGCGAGGCATGGAACGAAGGGCGGGCGTACTGTGCAGGACGATGTGCCATGCAGCCAGTGAGCGTCATCGTGACCAACAACGACAAAACGGACAGCGTCATTCGAGAGCGAGTTGGATTCATGTGGCGGCTCTGACTTGTTGCCACGCGGGCGAGGGCAGGGAGGCTTCCGCCGAAGTCGCTTGTCCCGCAGTGTTGGCCATCAGCGGCTTCGTCAAAACACCGGTCAGCGTCATACCGAAGAAGCGTTGCAGGCCGGTCAGTCGCATGGCGGCGAAATACGCGTACGACGTGAAGTAGCCGAGCACGCTGAAGTCGAGATATCCGCATGGCTGGATTTCTCGCGTCTGCAACTCGCTGGCTTCCAATCCGCAGCGTTGAACAGCTTGCTTCACGGCGCGTGCGGAGTTCAGCAGATAACAGGTCGGGAAGACGTCCTGCGGATCGGCTCGCTTGGTCAGCTCGAGGATCTGTTGCTTGAGTCCATACGGCAGCCAGTGCGAGGCGATCATCGCCGGATGCCAGCGGTTGGGAGTCAAGAAGATGAACTTGCCACCCGGTTTGAGTACTCGTGAGAGATTACGGAAGAACGCGATTGGATCTTCGACATGCTCGAGCACATATCGCGCAACGGCCAGATCGACCGAACCGCTGGGAATCTTCCAATTCGGATCGTCGGTCAGCAGCGTGAACGATTCGAGATGCGGGTTCTCGGCCGCGGTGGGATCAGGGTCGATGCCCCAGAGTTTGATCTTCTCGTGATTCTGCCACGGATAGGAAGCAATGAGACCTCTGCCACAACCGACGTCTAGCACGGTCATCCCCGGCTCGACGGACTTGGCGATCAAGTCGTGATAGACCGACATGTTCGTCGGCTTGTCGCCGAACATACGAGTTCGCAGTTTCGCAGCCAATGCGGAGGGCATGGCAGATTCCTTCTTGACCGTGGCCGACGCAGCTTGCGTCGGAGCAAACCACTCTGACAACTTGGCGACGGACGTTGGCAGCGTCCGCTACGTTTTCTACCCAAATTCTGGACGACGGCGGCCGAGTTGTTCCTTCAATCGCAGGACGATGCTCGAGTGCATCTGGCTCACGCGGGACTCGGAAAGACCCAGCGTGTTGCCGATCTCCTTCATCGTCAGCTCTTCGTAGTAATAGAGGATGATGATGAGTCGTTCGTTGCGATTGAGTCCTTTCGTGACCAGCTTCATCAGGTCACGCTTTTGGATGCCATTGGTCGGGTCTTCACCCTTCATGTCTTCGAGGATGTCGACCTCGCGGACGTCTTTGTAGCTGTCGGTCTCGTACCACTTCTTGTTGAGGCTGACGAGATTCACCGCACTGGCCTCGGCCTTCAGACGGTCGTATTCCTCGGCCGAGATTTGCAGCTTGGCCGCGATGTCGGAATCGGACGGTGAATAGCCAAGTTCCACCTCGGCCTGCTTGCGAGCGGCTTCCAGCTTGCTCGCTTTGCTGCGAACCAGTCGCGGCACCCAGTCCATCGTGCGGAGTTCGTCGAGCATTGCGCCGCGAATACGCGGAACGCAGTACGTCTCAAACTTCACTCCGCGTTCCATGTCGAACGCTTCGATCGCGTCCATCAGACCGAACACGCCGGCGGAGATGAGGTCATTCAAATCGACTCCATCGGGCAGCTTGGACCAGACCCGTTCCGCGTTGTAGCGGACCAGCGGCAGATAGCGCTCCATCAGCGTGTTGCGAAGGTGCTGATCTGTTTGGTCCTTCTTGTAGTCGACCCAAACTTCCGTGAGTTGTTCTTCCGTGAGCTTCACAAGAGCCATGACAAACCCCTCCGTGGGCGAATCCAGATTCAGAAGGTGAGATATGAGAAAGGCGGGTTTCAGAGCTAGTCCATTTCGGAACCAGTCCGAACATTGAGGACGGCGGAAGTCGTTGTCTTCCTGCGACCCATTCAGGCGCAGGAATGGCACCAACTTCTTTAATGAGATCGGCGAAGTCAGAGAGTCTTCTTGAGTCCTTTCGCTACAAATTTCCTAACCGTCAAAGTCGTCAGGGAGGGTGAGGCTCCCGCCGAGCCGGTGTGGTGAAGTAACGTGCTCCACGCAGCTCGGAGGGAGCCTCGCCGTCCCATCAAAATCTCTCCAGTAAACTCTGTGTTTGAATCGGCTTCGCACCGGCGAGTATTCGCTTCGACATCTCTCGCACATCGCGAGAGGCTGCTCCTTCAGGACTGATCTCCACAAATGGCCGTCGTGCGGTGACCGCTTGTGCGACGGACGAATCTTCCGCGACCCAGCAGCCGGATGGCGGCGGGCAGCGCAGAAACATTTCAACCGTCTGACCGAATCGTTCCAGAATCTGTTTCGCCTCGGCCACCGAACCGGCTCGATTGATGAGCACATCGGACATCGACGTCACACTCCCCTGCCAAGCCTTGAGCGTCGCATACGCATCCGCAATCGCCGTCGGCTCCGGGGTGGTGACCAGAAATGTGATGTCCGCCACATTGGCAAATCGCCGAGCCGTCTCGGTCAACCCAGTCCCGGTATCGACCACCAACACGTCGTAGGCAGTTTCGATCGCGGCGACTTGCTCGGCCAAGTTCGCATCACCGTAGCCCGACCCCTTGTGGGTCGGGTGATGATCGAATGGCACTGAACCCTCCAGGCCACAAGGGCCTGGGCTACGATGTGACACCGCAAGTTCCAGCAATCCGCTGGCCCCCGGCACAACATTGATTCCGGCTGGCCCCTTGAGAATCACTTCGCCGAGCGACCTCGCACCGGTCAGCACATGTCCGAAGTTCCAATAGCAGTTCAACCCGCATAGCAAGTCGATGTTGCTTAGCCCCGGATTCGCGTCGAGCAAACAGACCCGCGCTCCGGCTTGAGCCATCGCGACCGCGGCATTGAGCGCGAGAATCGACTTGCCAACGCCGCCTTTGCCGCTGGTGAACGTGACGATCCGCGCACGCTCGCCCGCCACCGTCGGCGCATCGGCCGAGCGGCGCTGGATGAGGTTTCGCAGTGTTGAGGCTTGGTCTCGCATCGTCGTAACCCGGAGCGTCTGCGAGGGCGGACGCTTCACAGACTCTCAACAGAATTGTCCCGGTGAAGCGTCCGCCCTCGCTGACGCTCCGGGTTAGTGAGCTATGTCTCCAGCTTCTCTTGCCCCAACACCAGCCGCGACATGCGGCTGGCATTGGCAGATTCCATGTCATCGGGCACGTCTTGTCCGGTCGTCAGATAACTGACTGGCAGCGGTAGTTTGCGAGCCGCCGTTAGCAGCGAACCCATCCCGGCCGCCTCGTCCAACTTCGTCAGGATCAAAGCGGTCGTGTTCGCGGTTGCAAACTTTTCGCACGCCGCACGCAGGCTGCTGACTCCGGCGGTCAGGCTGAGCACCAGATGCACTTCATCCACCTGAGCTTCCGCCAGCAGTGTCTTGAGTTCTTGAATCTTCAGTTCATCGCGCGGGCTGCGTCCGCCGGTGTCGATCAGGATCAGATCGAGTCCGACCAGCTCATCTAGGGCACGTCGCATTTCGAGCGGACTGGTGACGACCTTCATCGGCAGGTCGATGATCTCGGCATATGTGCGGAGTTGCTCGACCGCCGCGACCCGAAACGTATCCACGGTAACCAGCCCGATTTTGATTCCGTCCCGCAGTCGGAAATTGGCAGCCAGCTTCGCAATAGTTGTCGTCTTGCCAACGCCCGTCGGTCCGACAAGCGCGACGACTCGGCGACGGCCGGGAGTTGGCTTGATGGGTGACGCGGTGCGGAAGTCCGATTCGACCAGTCCCGTCAGCATCGTCTTGCAGTAATCGTGATCGTGCAGTTGCTCCGGCTTCACATGCCGGCGGACGCGGAAGAGCAAATCGCGAGCGACCTCTTCTTCGACATCGCTGTCAAGCAGTTCGGTATAAAGCTGAAACAGTTCTGGCGGCACTTCGCTGTCGCCGCCTAGATGCCGTGTCTTATTCAAGCTTTCGAGCATCTGCTGAATCGAATCCAACCGCTCGTTGACTTCGACCGCCCCACGGAACTGCGACAGAGTCGGGATATTCGTCTTATCCGAGTACGCGACATTCGGCTTAGCCCCGCTCGGCTTCGAGGGAGACGTCGCGATCAACCGCTCTAAGCTGGGGCTGAGTTCAATCCCGCTGTCGCTTGGTTCGAACCGGCCCGGTTCGAGCAGTTCGCGCTCCAGATGCTCAGCCAACTGCGCCGGAGACAAGACGCGTGAGTCGTCCGATTCACTAACCCGAAGCGGCAGCGAGGGAGCGGTGGCAACACTAACCGCTTGCGCTCGGCGCGGGACACCCGCCCCCGCCGCTTCGACGCGAGAAATGACCTCGACCTCGCTTTTGGCCTTTAACCACGGAAACGCCCGTCGCTGTACGATAGAGCGAGTGTTGACGACAACCGCCTCTTCACCCAGTTCGCGACGCATGACTCGCATCGCTTCCTGCATTGAGGCCGCTCGGAATGTTCGGATATCAGGCATGAGGTACTCCGTAGGTCAGGCTTTCAGCCTGACTCGTAGCGGGATTTCGGGTCGATCGCGCGATCGGGTCAGCCTGGAAAGGCTGACCTACTTGCCCCAACGACTCGACCTGTGTGTCACGAGAAATGTCATTCAAACTGAGCACCGTCAAACGGGAGAACTCGGTGGCCGTGATGTGTCGCAAACCCAGCCGCACGGCCGACGAGGTCGTCAGCACAAGACTGGCTTCCGCCGTCGCCAGCGTCTCACTCAGCGATTGCCGAATCGCATCGCTCGTCGCCAGCGACAACTTCACGACCAAACCGTTGTCACTGAAATCGACCCCCGCCGCGATCACGTCTTCGAGGTCCGGATCCAGCGTCACGACGCGGAGCACGCGCTGCGCATCGCGATGACGCTGACAGATCGTGCGAGCCAGTGCCGAACGAACATACTCGGACAACAGCACCGGGTTCTGAGTACGCCCGGCGTAATCGGCCAGCGTTTCCAAGATCGTTTCCAGATCGCGAATCGGCACCTGCTCGCGGAGCAATTGCTCCAACACCTGATGCACGAGCGCCGGCTTCAGCAGTGACGGTACCAGCTCATCCACGACCTTCGGCGACGTCAGCCGCAAGTTGTCGAGCAGCCCATGCACCTGTTGCCGAGTCAGCAATTCCGCCGCGTGTTCGCGAACGACTTCGTGCAAGTGCGCGAACAGCGCCTCGGTCGGATACTGCACGAGATAGCCGAGCAACTCCGCACGATCGCGCAGTTCCGGCTCAATCCAAATTGCCGGCCGCCCCGACACCGGATCGAACGTCCGTTGGCCAGGCAGTTCACCGCTGACAAACGACGTCCGAATCGCCAGCAGCCGATCCACGAGAGCCTCGCCGGTCGCGACAGGTATCCCGCGCAGCTTGAGTTCGTAAGCAAACGGCTCGGATCGCAGATTGTCTTTGATCCGCATCTTCGGCAGCAGCATGCCCAACTCATGTGCGATGTGCGTTCTCACCGCCGAAATCTGAGCCAGTAAGTCGCCGCTCTGCGCGAGCGTCACCAGACCGGGACCAATCGTCAGTTCCATCGGATCAATTCGCAGAAAGTCCTCGACTTTCGGAGCCGGTTTGTCTTTGGACGCCGTCACGGCCGGAGCCGCCTGTTGCTCGGCGTGCGTCTTGCGGAGCAACGTTCCGACAATCGCACAGCCCGCCGCCATCGCGATCAGCGGTAGCGCGGGAAGTCCGGTGAAACTCATTGCCGACAAGAAGGCCGCCGCCAGGAACAACGCTTCGGGATGCCGAAACGTCTGATGAATCACATCACGCCGCAGATCGCTATCGCTCGATGAACGAGTCACGATCAGCCCAGCCGCCAACGAAATCAAAAACGCCGGCACTTGGCTGACCAGTCCATCGCCAATCGTCAGCCGGGTAAAGACGTCCGCCGCGTCGCCGATCGGCATGTCGTTCTCGAACACGCCCATGTACAGACCGCCGACGATGTTGACCGCCAGAATCACCAACCCGGCGACCGCGTCACCGCGTACGAATTTACTGGCTCCGTCCATCGCCGCGTAGAAGTCCGCTTGTCGAATCAGATCTTCTCGCCGCTGCCGAGCTTGCTCGTGATTGATCGCTCCCGCATTGAGGTCGGCATCAATCGCCATCTGCTTGCCCGGCAAGCCATCCAACGCGAACCGCGCGGCGACTTCGCTGATGCGGGTCGCCCCCTTGGTGATCACCAGGAATTGAATCGCGACGACGATCAGGAAGATCACGATGCCGACGGCGATCTGATCCCCCGCGACAAACTGCGAAAACGCTTCGATGACTTTGCCGGCCGCCTGCGTGCCATCCGTCCCGCCACGAGTCAAAACCAGCCGCGTCGAAGCGACGTTCAGCACCAAACGAACGAGCGTTGTTCCCAGCAAAATCGCGGGAAACGAGCTGAATTCCAGCGGCCGGCCGACATACACCGTCGTTAGTAGAATGAGCACCGACGCCGTGATATTCGCGGCCAACAACAAGTCCATCAGCAGCGGCGGCAACGGCGTCACGAGCGCAACGACAGATGCCACGATCAGCACGGGGAAGATCATCCCGCGCGATTCGCGCAACCACGAACGCGGACCAACCGCAGACGGCGGCATCCATGCCTCCGAGGCAAACTGAGGGGGAAAATGTTGGGGAAGGATTCGATGACGTGCAGTGTGAGCCGGCCGGACGGCCAGCTCGGAGAGGGGGGCGATTGATATGTGAATTGCAAAAATGAGTCGAGACCGATTTGTCGGACATTTTTTTGCCCTTCATCTTTTTGCCTAATTGTTTTGGCAAACAAATGACGGGCAAAATAATGGGCTGCATCATGCGAGCGGATGTTCGCGCACAATCTGCCAGTCGACATCGACCCCCAGACCGGGACGATCCGAGATCGTGACCAGTGGGCCGTCGATGGATACGGGGTTCGACGCGATGCGGACCTCGTGATAGATCGGGCCGAGGATGTCGCCGGGGAACTCTTCGACGCGCATGTTCGGGCAGGCGACGACCAGGTGCATCATCGCGGCGGTGCCGACATCCCATTCCAGGTTCGAGCCGATGCTGCACTTCACGTCGTGAGCCGCGGCGAACTCGACAATCGCCTTCGACTTCCGGATGCCGCCGTTCTTGCCGGGATAGACGCTGATCAAATCGCAGGCGTCGTTCCGAATCAGCTCGCGCGCGTGAATCATGTCGAAGCACATGTCGTCGGCCATCACCGGCGGCTTCGTCTCACGCCGCACACGAGCCAGCGCCGCGTAATCGCCGTCATGCGTCGGCTGCTCGTTGAGCGCAATGTTGCAGTCCGCCAAAGCGTTGACGCAGTGAATTGCGGTGTTCGCATCCCACCCGCAGTTCGCATCAATCGTCAGGCCGAGGTCCGGTCCGATCGCCTCACGCACGGTCCGGACGCGAGTGATATCCGCTTCGGCCGCTCCGCCGACCTTGACCTTGATTGTCGTGAAGCCTTCGCTGACGAGTTCGAGAGCACGAGCCTTCGCTCGATCCGGTTCATAAGCCCCCATCGAGAACCGGCAGCGGACGGTCAACGGCCGGACCGCTCCGCCGAGCAATTCGTAAACCGGCTTGTTGGCCGCTTTGCCGGCGATGTCCCAGCAGGCCATCTCGATGGCCGACTTCGCGAACCAGTTGTGCCGCGAGACCTTGTCCATGCGGCGGTCGATGTCCTCGATGTTTGTCGGATCGGCCCCGATGACGCTGGGTGCGAGCACGTTGTCGAGGATCGCCTTCGCGCCCCAGACCGTCTCGCCACTCCAATTCGGCATGACGGTCGCCTCACCGATCCCTTCGATTCCGGTATCGGTGCCGACGCGAATCAGCAAGTATTTTGATTCGGTATGCCAGCCCAGCGCCGTAACCATGTACCGTGCGGGCTTCAGCGGAATGCGAACGGGGATGACTTCAACGTGCGTGATCTGCATGAGAGCTTTCTGTCTTTTGTAGGGCAGGCTTTCTAGCCTGACTCGAAGGACGATTCGCGCCGCACGCCGTTCTGGTCAGCCTGGAAAGGCTGACCTACTTTGTGGCGGCATCGAGTGACGCAGTCTATCCTCGCCAGCCGATTCGCCAACGCTCCGACCACGAGACGATCCCCATGAGCCAACCGCATGAACCGCCCTCGACGGAACGACCGACCGGAATCCGTTACGGCGTGCTGGCGTTTCTCTGCGTGCTGGTCTTCATTCTCTACGTCGATCGCATCTGCATCGCCCAAGCGGTGACGAAGATCGAAGAGGAATTGACCATCGAGGACGATCAAATGACGTGGGTGCTGATGGCGTTCACGCTGTCGTACTCGTTGTTTGAAGTGCCGATGGGTTGGTGGGGGGACAAGTATGGTTCGCGCGGCGTGCTGACTCGGATTGTCATCTGGTGGTCGGCGTTCACCGCATTGACGGGAGCGGCGCGGGGCTTGGTGTCGCTGGTTGTCATTCGTTTTCTGTTTGGAGCCGGTGAAGCCGGAGCGTTGCCGAACTCGGCGTGCATCTTGTCGCGGTGGTATCCGGTCGAGCGGCGCGGCATGGCTCAGGGAGCCATCAATTCTGCGATGCTCATCGGCGGAGCGATCGCGCCGATCGTCACGGCCTATCTCATAAAAACGATTGGCTGGCGTTGGTCATTCGCGGTACTCAGTCTGCCTGGAGTCTTTTGGGCCATCGCGTTTTGGTGGTGGTATCGGGACGACCCGCAATCGCATCCGTCGGTCAACGAGCAAGAACGGCAATTGATTTTGGCCGGCACGACGAGCAAATCGGGCGAGCATCCGGCGATTCCCTGGCGAGCAGTCCTCACGCACCCACAAGTCTGGATGCTGGGTTTCATCCTGGCCTGCTCGGCGTTCAACTCCTATTTGTATTTCTCCTGGTATCCGACGTATCTAAAAAAAGCTCGCGGCTGCGGCGAGATTGATGCCGGCTGGCTGGCGAGCATCGTGCTGGCGGGTGGAGCGATCGGCTGTTTGAGCGGCGGCGTCATCATCGACTGGCTGACGCGAAAGACTGGGGATCGGTTTCGATGCCGCCGACGGTTGTGTGCTTCATCGGTGACGCTGGCGGCGGTGTCGCTGCTGATCGGCAAGCACTGCGACACGCCGGTGATCGCCACGCTGTGGACCGCCGGTTCACTGATGCTGACGGTGGTGACGTTGGCCTCGTGGTGGGGATCGGTCAGCGACCTCAGTGGCCGGCATCTGGGAGCACTCTTTGGCCTGATGAACTCGCTGGGCGGCCTGGGAGCCTTGGCCTCGCAAAGCTTCGCCGGCAACTTCGCCACCTGGATGAAGTCGCAAGGCCACACCGGCCGAGCACAATGGGATCCGATGTTCTACGTCTACTCCGGAGTGCTCTTTGCAGGCGCGATGACGTGGCTGTTCATCGACGCACGGAGGTCCGTCGAGGACGCTCGCCAAGCCGAATCCCAATCGGCTTGAGTGTCGCGATGGGACTGCGCACACGGATGTTTTGAAGTTGCGCATTTCGTGAGTCGCGAAGCGACGGCAGTGGATAGCCGTAGGCGTCAGCTCACGGAAGCCGGGATTGCGTTCAAGTTGAGCCGCGAAGCGGCGACAGAATCGAACGTTGCAAATCTGCCGCCGCTTCGCGGCTCAACACAATCAAAGACGATTCAATTCCTTGGGCTGACGCCCAAGGCTATCTGCTTTCGCTGCTACGCAGCTCGAAATGCGCTACTTCGCGACCGCCAAGCCAATCGACAACTCCAGCGCTGCCGCTGCCGCATGAGCATCTTCCAGCATTTGCTCCGTGCTCTGCGAATCGACTTCCCGGCAACTGGCGGTGATCTGCGCGGCAATGTCGCGAAGCTCACTTTGCCATTCGGCCGCATCAAGCCCCGGCGGCGTATGCGGCATGAATTCTTCCAGCAGCAACACGAACCGCAGCAGATGCCGAAACAAGATCCCCTCTTGCTTGGCCGCCTGTCGAGCGGACACCAACTTGTGAAAGTCGCCACCGAATTGCAGTAACGCCCCGGCCCCCCAACAGGCTTGAATCGGGACGTCGGTCACATCGGGAAACTCGGATCGAAACAGCAGCAGCAACTTCTCCGCGAGCGTCAGCACGCGCGGCCGATCCCCTTCGTCCCAGAATTCTTCGTCCTCTTCTTCGGTCGTCGCGCCGAGTTCTGTCGCCGTCGCCAGTCCGCGCTGCAACAACGTCGGATGCAAGAACTCCGTCGCCAGCGGCCCGAACGGCATGACATCGACTCGCGGCACGCGCACATACTTCGCCGCGGAACGCGCGATCTCCAGCACGCTCTCAAACGCTTGAATCCGTTCTTCGCGGTTTGCCTTGCCGAGATGCTCAACCAGAAACATCCCGTAGATCGGATTCACGCTGCGAAAGGTCATCAGGTCTGTCAGCTTCGCCGTCGGCACGGCGCGGTCGGGACGATAGACAACTTCCGGTGCCGTCGACTGCCCGGTCGCCTCTTGCCGTTTCTGCTGAGCCTGTCCGAGCAAGAACTTCGCGGCAGAAGACGGAGCCGCAGAACTTGGCTCACAGGCGAGCGGGGCGGCGTCAGCCCCCCGGTTCTCATCGGCCGGCGAACTCACCGGGGGGCTGACGCCACCCCGCTCGCCTGATTCGATTGGCGGTGCCGGCTCAAGCGTCACATACCCGCCGGCCCACAACGAAATCAACCGCCGGTCCAGTTCCTTCTGGGCCTCCGAAACATGCTTCCCTTCCAACAATCGCTTGGCCACGAAGTCGCGCAAGTGAATGACGTCGGGGGTGATCTCCAGCAGGTATGCCAGCAACCGCCAGGGCAGCGGCCCTTGGCTCGTCAGCTTGCCGGGGGGAGCTGCTCGCAGCTTTTCGAATTGCTCCTTCGACCAATACTGCTCGGTCTCGCGGCGCTTCGGCTGCTTCTTCTTCATGGCCTTCTTGGCCCGAATCAGCATCGGATCCTTCGTGTCTTCCGGTATCTGATCGTACTTCTCTTTCCAGCGCAGGATTTTGACATCGTCTTCGTGAGCCAGCGCGTAAACAAAGCCCTCCTTGTCGAACTGCGGCCGCCCTGCCCTGCCGAACATCTGGTGAGCGGCACTCGGCTCAATCACCTTCTTCTTCCCTGGCGGACCTTTGATGAGCGACGTGACGACGACCGACCGCGCCGGCAGATTGATCCCGGCTGAGAGCGTCTCCGTGCAGACGCAAACCGAGAGCAGCTTCTGCTGAAACAAGTCTTCGACGATCTGTTTGTACTTCGGCAGCAATCCCGCGTGATGCACCCCCACGCCGCGAAACAGGATCTGCTTCAGCTTCGGCCCGACCCCTTTCATGAAGTCGAGCTTTTCGATTTCCACTGCCAGCTTCTTCTGTTGTCCGTCTGCCAGCAGCGACTTCCCTTTGAGTTGCTCGGCCACCTCCCAGCACTCATCGCGGTTGAAACAAAACACAAGCGCCGGCGTCCGTCGCGACTCGTCGTTGCCGTCCGCCATCCATTCGAGATGCTCGCTGAGCAACAAGTCCGGCACCCATTGATAACTCAGCGGCACGCGGCGTTCCGTCCCCTGGACGAGATCGAGCAACCGGCCATGCGCACGCTGCATCCACATCGTGAAGTCCACCGCGTTGCCGACCGTCGCTGACAGCAACAGCAACCGCACATGCTTCGGCAACATGCCGAGCGACAGCTCCCACACAACACCGCGTTCCGGGTCGGCGAAGCTGTGAAACTCATCCATCACGACCGCCGAGACATTCGTGAAATCAAACGCCTCTGCGTGCAACAACCGATTGAGCAGAATCTCCGCGACAACTACCAGCACGCGAGCTTCCGGGTTCACTTTGCGATTACCGGTGACGAGTCCCACGTCATCGGCCTTAAATCCCCAGCGAATCGCCGCCGCCTGCATCTCCCGAAACTTCTGTTCGGTCAGCGCGATCAAAGGCGTCGTGTAGTACGCGATCGTGTTCGAGTGCAGAGCCTCGAACAGCGCGGCTTCGGCGATCAACGTCTTGCCGGTCCCCGTCGGAGCACATACCAGTACTCCCTTCTCTGCCGTGAACCACGACAGCAACGCCTCCTCCTGCACCGGATACGGCGGGTACGGCAATTGAGCGAGATATTTTTCGGCGAGTTCATCACGCGAGAGGGTCGGCATTGGGCGGTCCAGATCGTGGGGTAGGCTTCCAGCCTGCCAGTGTTCCGCAAAGACCGGCAGTCTGGAAGCCTACCCCACGACTTTCACCCGAACAGCTTCTTGCAGGCGATGCCCTCGTTGAGCGTCGCGCAATCGGGGCGGCCTTTGTGTTTGTAGACCAACTCCATGTGATCGACGCCCATCGAAGCGAGCACCGTCGCGTGCAAGTCGTGGACGTGCAGCCGATCCTCGACCGCGTGCAGTCCGATCTCATCCGCCGTGCCGATCGTTTGGCCGCCGCGGACTCCGCCGCCGGCGAACCACATCGTGAAGCCGTAGGGGTTGTGGTCGCGGCCGTCTCCTTGTTCGCTCATTGGAGTGCGGCCGGGGGTACCCTCTGGGTCCGCCGCCCCAGATCACCAGCGTTTCGTCGAGCAGCCCGCGTTGCTTCAGATCGCGCAGCAGGCCGGCGATCGGTTGATCGGTCCCGCGGCACAGCTTCGAGTGATTCGCTTCGATCCCTTTGTGAGCGTCCCACTTGCTGCCGCTGCCGGAATACAACTGCACGAAGCGGACGCCCCGCTCGACCAGCCGCCGAGACAGCAGGCACATGCGGCCGAACGCCTAGAGTCAGCCACCTTCGCCAGAAATGATCCGGCCTCGAGCATTGACGCGGGATGTGTAGCGTCAATCGCTCGCCGACTGATCGTGCCCGCTTCGGAGAGACGGCCTGAATGGCTGCATTCCCGACGCTCCACCACGACCCACACACCTCGCCCTTTCCAACCACGAACTCAAGCCGACCAAGCTCTCATCACACTTAGTTCACAAACCGGGGAACACTGCACGTTCGGGGGGCGGCGGTCGTGACGACTGAACTGTGCGGCTTGAACTCGGATGGCCCGAAGCTCACGCTATGCCTATCTGAATGTTCCGCCAATAATTGTGTCGTCGTGTCACATTTGAACGAATCGCTTGGTGCTCTCTTTGGGGAAGTTATCGTGATCGCGATCGCGATCATCTGTCCGCATTGTGACCACGAGTTTGAGGTCGAGGATGAGTTGGCCGGGCTTCAGTTGCATTGCCCGGAGTGCGACGAACCGCTGACGCTTCCGGACAATGGGGCACGGGTAATTTCGGACAACGATTCGTCAGCGATACCGACATCGGCGGTGGTCCCCGGCTTGACGACGGACCCAGAGACCAGACAACTGCCGGAGTCGCGCCCCGCTTCGCTGTCAGAGTCGGAAGCACCGGGTGGTGCTTTCGAAATGACGGTCGTGGTAAACCGGAACGCGGCTGATCTTGAGATGACGCACGTCGCAGGCTCGCCGTTTGCGGATGACAAACCGGAGCACAGGCAGACGCTCTCGCAGTCCGCTCCTCAGCGTTTTGTCGTCGTCGATGAGATCGGACGCGGAGGCATGGGCGCCGTGGTGCGGGCCAACGATTGTGAGATTCGCCGCGAAGTCGCCGTGAAATATCTGCTCGATCAGTCCAATCCGGTCAATAAGGCGCGCTTCATTGAGGAAGCTCAGGTCACCGGGCAACTCGAACATCCAAATATCGTGCCGGTGCATGAAATGGGACTGGATGGCGATGGCCGCTTATTCTTCGCCATGAAGATGGTCCGCGGCCGCAGCTTGAAGGAGATCATTGACGATTTGAGGAGTGCCGCCGATTCGTCAGTGTGGTCGCTGCCCCGACTGCTCGGCGCGATGGTCAACGTGTGCCATGCGCTGGCTTATTCTCATTCACGCGGGGTCGTGCATCGCGATTTGAAGCCCGCCAACATCATGGTCGGCGACTTCGGTGAGGTGTATGTGATGGACTGGGGCTTGGCGAAAGTGCTGCGGCCGGCTGACTCGACGAGTTACTTCAGGCCACCTTCGGCGAAACTCGCGGCTGAGGCCACGGAGCCCACCATGCAATTCACACCAGGGGACTCGACGGCTTCTAGTTTTTCGTTCGACTTCCTGGCCTCATCGCCGGCAAGTACGACTGGTGACGGCGGCCTCGCGAGCGGCAAGGTCACAACCGATCGAGAAAACGATTTGAGTGCGTTGACGATGGATGGCTCGATCCTCGGCACGCCGATTTACATGCCGCCGGAGCAAGCCTCCGGATACGTTCACGCCATTGATCCGCGAAGCGATCTCTATTCGCTCGGCGCGATTTTGTATGAATTACTGACGCTGTTGCCACCGGTCGACAAGTCTGGCGGACATGTGGCCGTGCTCCGCCGAGTAGTGAAAGGGGAGATCGTCGCTCCGCAGAAGCGTGCCCCTGATCGTGACCGCGCCGGACTCATTCCCAAAGAGTTGGCTGCGATCGCCATGAAAACGCTCGAGCTGAAGGCTGTCGATCGCTATCAAACGGCCGAAGCTCTGCGGCGCGACATCGAACTCTTTCTGGAGGAACGCAGTGTCAGCGCCAAGCAAGATTCCGCATAGGAAATGGCCAAGAAGTTTGTCAAACGCAACAAAGGACTGAGCATTGCGACCGGGACCGGAATTGCCGTGCTGAGCGTGGTCCTGGCCGTGGCCTTCAAAGTCAACTACGCCGCCCGACTGCGAGCCGAAGAGGCACAGCAGAAGGCACAACAGAACTACGAGCGCTATCTGAAGGAGCAGCAGGAGCGAGAGAACGCGATCGAGCATGCCGTCCCGGCGCTCAGCCGTTCGGCGCGGCAACTGGCAGGAGATGGCAATGTGGACGAGGCACTCAGTCAGATCGCTGTGATGCTGCTCTACGACCCTAAGAATACAGACGCGCGTTTGCTCAAAGGCCAGCTACTGATGGCCCAAGAACGTTGGGGCGAAGGGCGGGAGAAATTGGATGAGTATTTCAAATTGAAATCTGGTGTCTCATTGGCTGATTTGTACGCCGAGCAACTCTACGACTTGAGCAAGCGCGGCGAAGCAGCGGAACCATCTGCGTGGTTCGAATTGGCGAAGCTGCTGCAAGACCAGCGATTGACGACTCCAGCCAACCAGATTTTGCAAAAGGCGCAGCAGGCTGAAAACTCCGCGACCTGCTCCTGCCCTTGTACAACAAACAAATTCAGACGCATTGGCCGAGCGCTCATGTTGGGCTCTCTCAGGGAATGCTCAACTTTGATATCGACACCACCTCCGTTCGATCGAAGGCAACGGATTTGAGTCCGCTCAAAGGCGTTCCGCTGGAAATTCTGCGACTCGATGAAATGACCAAGTTGAAAGACATCTCGGCGATCCGCGGAATGCCGCTCAAAGAGCTTTATTTGGACCGTTGCACCAGTCTTCAAGATCTGGAGCCACTGCGAGGTTTGTCACTCCGAGTGTTGTCACTGGGTAGTTGTGCTGCGATCCAGAACTTCGAATCCCTCCGCGGCCTGCCGTTGGAGACACTTGTCATTAATGCCACACGAGTTTCCGATCTGAGTCCGCTGAAAGGGATGCCGTTACGAGTGCTTCATGTTGGCGGATGTGGGACTGTGCGAGATCTTGAACCCTTGCGAGGAATGCACCTGACGGAATTGCAAATGGGTGATTGTGGTGGCGTTACAAACTTGGAGCCACTCAAGGGAATGCCACTGGTCAAACTCACGATATCCCGATCTGGTGTTAAGAGTCTCGAACCTCTTAGGGGAATAAAGACGACTTTATTAGGGCTCGGTTTGCTGTCGAGAGGTATCTTCGAGAACACCGATCCGATTCGCGACATGCCACTGGAGGAATTAGAAATTGGGCCCTTCAAGGATGTGTCAGCACTCAAGGGAATGAAACTCCGCAGGGTCAGCTTCCATCCGACGTACCCGCCCAAAGGCATCGATGTGCTGCGCGGTATGAAGTCGTTGCGACTCATCCATGCCGACGGGGACCACACGCCAGAACAATTCTGGAAGAAGTACGATGCAGGCGAGCTCAAGAAGAAGCCATGAATCCGATGCTTGCTTCGCCGCTGACTGCATCTCGCGAAGCTTCTGCTCGGTCAACGCGATCAGCGGCGGCGTCTGGCACGCGATCGAGTGGAAGTGCAGAGCCTCGAACAGCGCCGCCTCAGCAATGAACGTCCTTCCGGTCCCCGTCGCATCGCTCGCGCCTAGGTTGGGACTCCGTCCCGACCTGCCGCGAAATGGTCGGGACGGAGTCCCAACCTACGAAAACAGCTTCTTGCAGGCGATCCCCTCGTTAAGCGTCGCACGTTCTGGCCGGCCTTTGTGCTTATAGACCAGCTCCATGGAATCGACGCCGAGCGATGCCAGCACCGTCGCGTGCAAATCATGGACGTGTAGCCGATCCTCGACCGCGTGCAGGCCGATCTCGTCGGTCGAGCCGATTGTTTGGCCCCCCTTTACTCCGCCGCCGACGAACCACATCGTGAAACCGTAAGAGCCTGTGAGTTTTTTCTGAAAGTGGATTCGGATCATTTTTCCCGGCAGCGGTTTTTTGCTGCGGGTTTTTTTGGTCCAGTTCGTGTTGGATTTTGGCAACGGGATTGTTGCCGTCGTTGGTCTCGATTCCTGGTCAGAAACGGGGGCCGGGTGGTTTGAGGTCTC
>SXKJ01000500.1 GCA_005778115.1 Planctomyces sp.
AAAGCTGCCGATGAAAAGAAGGCCGCTGACGAGAAGAAAGCCGCCGATGAAAAGAAGGCGGCCGACGACAAAGCCGCGGCTGATAAGAAAGCTGCCGACGATGCAGCAAAGAAGGAAGAGAAGAAGGAATAACTCGACTCGATGTCGATGACACCTAGCGAGAGGCCCGGACCGATTTTGGTCCGGGCCTTTTTTTCGCCTCGTCCCTAGAATCCGTCCGTATCAATTTCCTGTCCGTCCGCCCTGAGGTCTGATCCGTCATGAGCGATATCTCGCGAGCGATTTTGGAAACGTTCGACAATCCCTATCCGCAGCGCGAATACGAGATTGTCACGGTCTGCCCGGAGTTCACGTCGATGTGTCCCAAGACCGGACAACCGGATTTCGGGACGCTGACGATTACCTACGTCCCCGATCAACTCTGCTACGAATTGAAGTCGCTGAAGTTGTACCTCCAGCAGTTCCGCAATTACGGCGCGTTCTATGAGAGCGTGACGAACCTCATTCTCGACGACCTCGTCGCCGCGACATTGCCGCGCTGGATGACCATCGTCGCCGACTTCACACCGCGCGGCGGAATCCGGACCAGCGTAAAGGCCAGCTACAAAACGGTCTAAATGGCCGTGCGGAATCAGTGTCGATGACGAAACGTCGAGACGAAATCAGCCGGAACGCGCTAACGCCCGGTTCGAACCGTGGGCGAGCGCCCAACGGCTGATGAACGCAACCCAGATTCCTAGCCGTGACTCCGCCCTGCTCGCCACAACGCGCGATCACAATCCGAACGTCCTTTCGTGCAAGTCGGTCCTGCGACAGAGTGACACCAAGTCTTCTCGAATTCGTTCCCACACACTCGAATTGAACTGAGCTTCGACTTCAGGCCGCCGGCGCTGAAAGAACTCAAACAGCGGTGCCGCCTTTCGCAGATACTTCGGAGCGTACCCCGGTTCCTCCACGCAGAAGTCGCTGACATTGCACCAGCGATCTGCCAGCTTGATGACGAACGCCTCGACCGATGCCGTTTCAAACGACCGCATGTACTCGACTTTGTCACGGTCGGCCGAGCACGTTAGTTCCTCAACCAGCCGCAACACGGCGTCGCCAAACTGCTGACGAATCGTCTGTGCCGGGACGCTCGTGTCTTCGAGCACGTCATGCAGCAGCGCCGCCGCGAAGAGCGTCTCGTCCGCCGCCCCCCATTCACTGAGCTTCGCCGCGACTTGCACCGGATGCACAAAGTACGGTCGCCGCCACTCACCGTCCCGGCCGTCCCGCGTCTGTCCAACATGCGCATCGAGCGCCAACTGCAACGCCGCTTGAGCCATCGTCATCGTCATCACTCACTCCCGCAGAGACAAAACGCCTGCCCTGTCGCTCTCCCCGATTGAGGCAAGCTCAGAGAGGATCACACAGCCAAAGATTAGTTCCGACACTTGTTATTTCCACTCGAACATCTCAGAAACAGGTTTTGAGCCGCCACGACGTTTGGCCCAATGCCGTTTGCCATGCCCCTTTTTTCTTAGAAATGTGATACCTGCCGAAATGCCATTCTCCACAGAACTCTCCATCGCCATCGCCGCCGTTCGTCGAGCGGCTGAAGTTTGCCGCAATGTTCAACGCGCCATCCCCGCCGCGATGGAGAAGCAGGATAAGAGCCCCGTGACCATCGCCGACTTCGCCAGCCAGGCAGTCATCTGCCGAGCTCTTGGCGAGGCATTTCCGAGCGATCCGATCATCGGCGAGGAAGACTCGGCGGAACTGCGACTGCCGGGAAACAAAGTGTCGCTCGACGGAGTGCTGTCGCAACTGAGCCGCATCGGGCTGGATGGTTCGCCGGACGAGATCTGCCGCTGGATTGATCGTGGCGGAGCGAAGTCGTTTGGCCCAAGGTTCTGGACGCTCGACCCCATCGACGGCACGAAAGGTTTTCTGCGCAGTGAGCAATATGCGGTTTCTCTGGCCTTGATCGTCAACGGCCAGATTGAAGTCGCCATCCTCGGCTGCCCCAACTTGCCGCTCGAACCAGGTGGAGCCGCCGACGCGGGCACCATTTTCTTCGCGGTACGCGGCCAAGGGGCGAGCGTACAACCCTGCTTCGGCGATGCAGCCGCAAAGCCGGTGCGAGTCACTTCCACGTCAGTTTGGGCGGACGTGCGGCTATGCGAGTCCGTCGAATCGGGACACAGCGCACACGACCGCTCAGCGATGATTTCCGCCTCGTTAGGAATCGTGAAACACCCGGTGCGACTCGACAGCCAAGCCAAGTACGCGGTGGTCGCGCGCGGCGAGGGAGATGTCTATCTCCGCCTGCCAACCAAGAAAGACTATCGCGAGAAGATCTGGGATCACGCGGGGGGAGTGCTCGTCGTCGAAGAGGCCGGGGGCAAAGTAACCGACATCGACGGCAAGCCGTTGGAGTTCACTCACGGCCACGAGCTTTCCGCCAATCGCGGAGTCGTCGTCACGAACGGCCGGTTGCACGATGACGTGCTGCGGGCGATCCGGGAGCATGTCTCGTAATCGTGCATCCGGTGCGTCGGCAACAAGGCATCAAGAACGGCTTGTTGATGGCCGATGCCAACGATACGTTGCCAATGCTTTGGTCGACGCGGTCGGAGGACGAAGTGATGCTCACGATGCTCGGTGGACAGCGGCGTTTTTGCGACGGAATCACGCGCCGCGAGACGTTACAGGTCGGCACGTTGGGAATGCTTGGCGGGTTGTCGTTGCCGAGTGTGCTACGAGCAGAGCCGGTTGGAACGCCACTGTCACGAACCGGCACAGCGAAGAGTGTCGTGGTCATGTATTTGCACGGCGGCGCTCCGACCCAGGACATGTACGACATGAAGCCGCAGGCTCCGGTCGAGGTGCGCGGCGAGTTCAATCCGATCTCGACGAGTGCGCCTGGCATCCAAATTTGCGAGCACCTGCCGCGCTCGGCCAAGTGGATGCACAAGGCCGCGATCGTGCGGTCGGTCGTCAATCGCTCGAACTGCCACAACACGATGCCCAGCTTCACCGGCTGGGATCAGTTCCTCGAAGACCTGACGATCCTCAAAGACTCGTACCCACCGAGCATGGGGTCGGTCATCGAGTACCTGAATCAGCACCGCGCTTTGCCGTCTTTCGCGAAGCGACCCACGCCGCCGGCGGATCTCCCGGCGTATGCACATCTCCCCGCACCGCTCGGTTGGGGAGGCGGCCCGATCAAGGCAGGGCCGTATGCCGGGTTCCTTGGAAAACGCTACGACCCTCTGGAAGCCATGTGTACGCCGACTACTGATCCCGGAATGCCGATCACCGTGCGTGAAGACCCCGCTCTCGTGAAGGGTGTGCCGCGATTGCCGGACAATGTGCTCGCGCAAGGAGTGACGATTGATCGGCTCAGCCAGCGGAAGGGGTTGCTCGAACAACTCGATCAGCAATTGCGCGGGCCGGTGTTGCAGACGGCACTGTCCGGATTCGATCGCTTTCAGCAGAAGGCGTTTGACGTACTGACCTCGAACACATTGAAGGCCGCGTTTGATCCGGCTCGCATCGACGCGACGGTTCGCGAGCGATACGGCGACACGCTGTTCGGCAACAGCACGTTCATCGCTGCAAACCTGATCGAGAGTGGCGTGCGGTTCGTGACCGTCTTGTGGGACTGGTACAACGGTCGGCTCGGCGGCGGCACATTCCAGGATTTCGGCTGGGACACGCACATGTGGAACTTCCAGATTCTCAAGAAGTATCTGCCGGTCGTGGACATGTCGTTCGCCTCGCTGATGGAGGATCTCGACCGCCGCGGGTTGCTCGACGAAACGTTGGTGGTGGTGATGAGCGACTTCGGCCGCACTCCACGAGTCAACAAAGACGCCGGCCGCGATCACTGGATTCACTGCTACTCGGTGTTGCTGGCCGGAGCCGGAATTCGCGGCGGCGCGGTCTTCGGAGCGTCGGATGATCAAGCGGCGTGGGTCAAAGATCGACCGGTCAATCACGCGGATATCGCAGCGACGATTTACTCGGCGATGGGACTCGATCCGCATCTGGCGATTCAAGACAAGCTCGGTCGCCCCGTCCCAATTGGGCAGTACGGCCAGCCAATCGAAGACGTGCTGGCGTGATTCATTAACCCGACGCGTCAGCGAGGGGGAGTGCTTCACATCGCGCTGAACTCGGTACTTTCAGAATCGTTCGCCCTCGTTCACGGTTCAGGTTTGTTTGCGGATGAACAAGCCGCATTTCGCGATCGGCTTTGGCGTGAGCGAAAAAACTCGTCTTGCCTCACTTTCCTCGGACGTGATAATTCAAGCAACTAGTGTGCCTCCCCAATTTCGCTTGCGGCTCCCAGGAAGGGCATCTCAGGCGAGTCTTTGATCGCTCTTCGCTGACAAGTCGGCTTTGGCCAAGGAAGGTCGGACCCGCACGTCTCGGGATTGCTTCGCGACGAAATGCCGCGATCCCTCGCTGCGTGAGACGCCCGGCCCGTTGGCCACTGTCCCGCTCGCCACGCGAGGTTGAGTGACGGTCCCCTTCTCCTCGTTTTTGCAACATCCCTGATGAGCACTGAAGAACAACCAACTTTCCGCTGTCGGCTCGTGATGCCGGCGGCGGCAAGCCCCTAACACGCCTTTCTCCTCCTCACAAGGAACGGTGCTATGTCGACAGGTCGCGAACTTCTGCAAAACATTTCCTCGAAACATAGCCCCGAGGCCTTTCGCCAAGAGCACTGGGTCGGCACGTTCTCGGACTATCTCGACATCAGTTGCCAGCAGCCCGGCGTGAACCGCACGGCGCATCAACGGCTGTACGACATGGTGATGTCCTATGGCACCTACAAGGTCGAGAACTCCAAAGAAAACCTGGTCCGCTACAAGTTCTTCGACGATCCCGATCATGGCGGCGAGGAGGCCATCTTCGGCCTGACCAAGACGCTGATGGATTTAGTGAATGTCTTCAAATCGGCGGCTTTGAAATACGGCAGCGAGCGGCGTGTGCTGCTGCTGCATGGCCCGGTCGGAAGCTCAAAAAGCACGATTGCCCGCCAATTGAAACGCGGGTTGGAACACTACAGTTGGACCGACGCCGGTGCGTTGTATTCGTTCGGCTGGAAGGAATCCGACGGCAGCATCACCTGGTGCCCGATGCACGAGTCACCGTTGCAGCTCGTGCCGGACGCTCAGCGAGATTCGATCCGTGAGTTCGTTGATACGAACCGCAAGGCCAAGGTCGGCGAGCACGAATACCCGCTCGAATTCACGGGCGAGCTGTGCCCGCTCTGCCGCTATGAATTCCGCGAGCGACAGATGCAATACAACGGCGACTGGACCAAGGTGGTCGAAGACGTCGTCGTCAAACGCATCTTCCTGTCCGAGCAAGACCGCATCGGCATCGGCACGTTCCAGCCAAAGGACGAGAAGAACCAGGACAGCACCGAACTGACCGGCGACATCAACTACCGCAAGATCGCCGAGTTCGGCAGCGAGTCCGATCCGCGAGCGTTCAATTTCGACGGCGAATTCAACGTCTCGAACCGCGGCATGATCGAGTTCATCGAAGTCCTGAAGCTCGACGTCGCGTTCCTGTACGACCTGCTCGGTGCGTCGCAGGAGCACAAGATCAAGCCGAAGAAGTTCGCTCAGACCGACATCGACACGGTCATCATCGGCCACACCAACGAACCGGAGTATCGCAAGCTCCAGTCGAACGAGTTCATGGAAGCCCTGCGCGACCGCACGATTAAGATCGACGTCCCTTACGTTACGACCTTGTCAGACGAGATCAGAATTTACACGAAGGACTACAACGAGAAGCGAGTCCGAGGCAAACACATCGCCCCGCACACGCTCGAAACCGCCGCCATGTGGGCGGTGCTTACGCGACTGGAAGAGCCGAAGCATCACGGTCTGAGCCTCATGCAAAAGATGAAGCTCTACAACGGCAAGACGCTCCCCGGCTTCACGACCGACAACATCGTGCAGCTCCGCCGTGAAGCCAAAGCCGAGGGCCTGCACGGCATCAGCCCACGCTACGTCCAAGACAAGATCAGCAACGCGCTGGTCGTCAATCCGACGGCCACCAGCCTCAACCCGTTCATGGTCATGAAGGAGTTGGAGAACGGCCTCAAGCATCACTCGCTGGTCGGAGCCGAAGAGGTCCGCGAACGCTATCGCCAACTCATCTCGGTCGTGCGTGACGAGTACACCGACGTCGTCAAGAACGAAGTCCAACGAGCCATCGCCGCCGACGAAGACGCGCTGATGCGGCTCAGTTCCAACTACATCGACAACGTCAAAGCCTACACGCAGCGTGAACGAGTGAAGAACAAATTCACCGGCGAAGAGGAGCAACCGGACGAACGCTTGATGCGCTCGATCGAAGAGCGGATAGACATCCCGGAAACTCGCAAAGACGACTTCCGCCGCGAGATCATGAACTACATCGGAGCCTTGGCACTCGACGGCAAGAAGTTCGATTACAAGACCAACGAACGCCTGCAAAAGGCACTGGAGATGAAACTCTTCGAGGACCAGAAAGACACGATCAAACTGACGAGCCTCGTGTCGAACGTCATCGACAAAGACACTCAAGAAAAGATCGACATCGTCAAAAGCCGCCTTATCCGCAACTTCGGCTACAACGAAGAGTCGGCAACGGACGTGTTGCAATATGTGGCCAGCATCTTTGCGCGAGGAGATTCCAAGAGTGACTAAGCGATTTAGAAACCGGTTTTTAGTCAAAAGTGTGGCATTGTTCTCAGCATTGCTACTTCTCGCTGTCTGCTTAACCGGATGCAACACTGCATCAGGAAAGCCGGTCTGGTTCAGCGACATAGGTCGATAATTAGTCCGTCTTCGGAAGATCGCGATGACACCAAACACCATCCATCTCGCCGAGACAACGAAGGCTCTCGTGGACGAAGCCGCGCGACAAGCGGGCGACTTGCCCAGTGACTTCGATCGGAGTTTTCTCAGATGAGCACGAAGGATTTGATTCAGGAGGAAATCGACAAGGTCGAAGAGGCTCGGCTGCCGACGCTGTACGAATTGGTGAAACGGTTCGCGAAGCCAAAGACGGATCAGCCGCCAGCTTCCGAGACACTCATGGACCGACTCCAGAAGATTCGTATTTCCGCGCCGCCGGACTTTTCCGTAAACCACGAACAGTACGCCAGCGGAGCGAAGAGTTTCGATGAAGTTCGTTGAGACCAATTTCTTCCTGGCCCTCATCAATGATCGCGACGAGTTTCACGATAATGCTGTCGTGCTCGCCGGTGAGTATCGCGGACAGAGTTTGGTGACAACGGATGCGGTTCTCTTAGAAGTTGGAAATGGACTCGCGAGAGGATTCCGAGACGAAGCCTCCGTTCTGTTCAACGAACTGGAAAACTCTGCCGAGGCGGAAATCGTGAGGCTCGATCTCGAAATCCTGAGTGCGGCGATGGCACTCTACAAACTGCATCGTGACAAGGAGTGGGGACTGGTGGATTGCGTTTCCTTTGTCGTAATGCGGGAAATGAAGATCGCCAGCGCACAGATCTCGGATAAACACTTCATTCAAGCGGGATTTCGAGCCTTGATGCGGGATTAGTTTTTGACAATCGGCGGACGAGGGTCGTCCGAATCAATTGAGGCGTGACATGACACGAGCCATCGACCGAGACGTGCAACGATTCAAAGAGATCGTCAAAGGGCGAGTCCGTAAAGACCTGCGCCGGTATATCACTCACGGTGAGATGACCGGGCGGCAGGGGCGGCGGCTGGTGACGATCCCGGTGCCGAATATCGACATCCCACACTTCCGACACGGACAGAAAGGTTCGGGGGGAGTCGCTCAAGGTGAAGGGGAAGTTGGGCAGCCGATTGGCAGCGGCGGTGATCAAGGGGACGGCGAAGGTCAGGCCGGCAGCGAACCGGGGAGCGGACACACTCGTGATGTCGAGGTTTCCATCGAAGAGCTGGCCAAGATGCTGGCTCAGGAATTGGAACTGCCGAACATTCAGCCGAAAGGGCACGACTCGCTCAAAACGCAGAAGGACAAATACAGCAGCATCCGGCAAACCGGCCCCCAGTCGCTGCGGCATTTCAAGCGGACCTACAAGCAGGCGCTCAAACGCAGCATCGCCTCGAACGACTACGACCTCGAAAAGCCGAAGATTGTGCCGATGAAGGAGGATCAGCTTTATCGAAGCTGGAAGACGATCTCCGATCCGCAAGCCAACGCGGCGATCATCTACATGATGGACGTCTCCGGATCGATGACGCAGGAGCAAAAAGAGATCGTCCGCACTGAGTCGTTTTGGATCGACACCTGGTTGCAGAGCCAATACGACGGCGTGCAGGTGCGGTACATCATCCACGACGCGGTCGCCAAAGAAGTGGACGAGAACACCTTCTATCACACGCACGAGAGCGGCGGCACGCGGATCAGTTCGGCGTACACGGTCGCCAAGCAGGTCATCGAGCGGGACTTCCCGACAGACGATTGGAACATCTACATCTTCCAATTTAGCGACGGCGACAACTGGGGCGAGGACAACGTCAGTTGCCTGCAAATGCTGATGACCGACCTGCTGCCGGTCTGCAACCTGTACTGCTACGGACAGGTGAAAAGCCCGTACGGCAGCGGCGACTACATCCGCGAGTTGAAGCGAATCAACGGCAAGCACGAAAACCTCGTGCTCTCCGAAATCCCGAACCGCGACGCGATCTACGACTCGATCAAGCTGTTCCTCGGCAAAGGGAAGTAGTCGTGGCCGACGCAGCTTGCGTCGGTTCGGACGCTGGCAGCGTCCGCCACGAGAAGCTCACAACAATTCGCCGATCGGTTGACCGGTCGTGAGAATTGGGATCGGTCGGCCGGCGTTGGACAGGTACGACGTCGCGGTGTCGATGCCGAAGCGATCGTAGATCGTGGCGAGCAGGCAGTTGCTGTCCATGATTCGGTCGATGGGTTCTGCGCCGCGTCGATTGGTTGCACCGATGACTTGGCCCATCTTCATGCCGCCGCCGGCGAGGAAGACGCTCATGGCTCGCGGCCAGTGATCGCGGCCCGGTCGGCCACTGGGGTCTTGGTTGGCGATCTTGGGAGTCCGACCGAACTCGCCGCAGAAGAGGAACAGCACTCGGTCGTTTAATCCGCGAGCCGATAAGTCTTCGATCAATGCCGAGACCGACTGATCGAATGAGGGGAGCTTTTCGCGATAGGCGTTGAAGATGTGCGAGTTGACCGAATGGTCGTCGAAGTTGCTGGTCCGTCCGGTTTCCGGCCTCAGTCGATATTCCGCTTGGCATTGCACGAAGCGGACTCCTGATTCAACGAGTCGGCGGCAGGTCAGCAAGCTCTTGCCGAAGTGCGTGTCGCCGTATCGCTGCCGAGTCTGTTCGTCTTCGCGAGACAGATCGAAGGCTTCGCGAGTCCGACTGCTGGCGAGCATCTCGATAGCGCGACGCTGCAAGCCGTCGAGCATTGGCAGTGTCCCGTGCTGATCGAGGATTCGCGGCAGCGAATCCAGCGACTTCAACAACCCGCGCCGACGGTTGAGTGCCAGGGTTCCCTCGGACGAAATCGAAAGGTTGTCGTCCAAGTTTCTCGACCGAAAGATCGGGATCGGGTCGTACTGGTTGTCGCCGGTGGATGAACGTGGATTCGGGCTGGGCATGTATGGCGCATACGCCGGTCCGAGATACGCCGGCCCGCTGCCGTAGAACTTCGTGTTGGCCATGAACAACGGGATGTCGCGAGCCTGCGTCACTAGTTGCTTTGCGACGACCGAACCGATTTCCGGAAACTCAGAATCATTGAGGTTCGCGGCTTTGGACGGATACCCGGCGAGGAACCGATTGGTCCCGCCAGAGTGCTCGCCCCGTTCGTGATGCAGGCTGCGGAGGATCGCGAACTTGTCCGCCATCGTCGCCAGCCTCGGCAACATCTCGGTGATCTCGATGCCCGGCACATTGGTCCGAATCGGTAAGAACTCACCGCGATACTCGACCGGAGCTTGCGGCTTCAAATCCAGCAGGTCCAAGTGGCTCGGACCACCATTGCCCCAGAAGAGGATGACCGAGAAATCTTTGGAGACCGCCTGCTTGCCACCGTCCTGTTCTTCCGCCGCCAGCAACTGCGCGAGATTTGGATTCAGACCGGTCGCGAGAGCACCCAAGCTTAATCCACCCACCTTGACCCAAGTCCGCCGATGGCTTGGACCAAGACAGCGACGCTCTGGATGTTGCCCCATCATTCGGACTCACTTGAGAACGAGATTTCCGAGACCATGCTAGGCGGTACGAGGATCAGAAGCGAGCGAATTCAACAACCGTACGACGGAGCGACCTCTCCTACGTCGTTTTGACCATCGCTTCCGCGGCATTGACGCGACGTCCTGTTCGGGTTTCTAAACTCCGAGCACACCTCTTGCCGAAACGATTTGTGATGGCACCCAGCCACAGTTTGGGTGACGCGAAGTAAAAGCAGCGATCCAATTCGAGGAAAATGATGACGATCAAATTTGCAAAGCAATTATTTTTGGGAGCGGGCATCTACGGCGCGTTGGTCATCGCTCCGATGTTCTTCCTAGAGAATTTGGTCTCCAAGCTTGATCCGCCGGCCATCACGCATGCGGAGTTTTACTACGGCTTTGTCTGCACCGCCCTTGCTTGGCAGATCGTGTATTTGATGATGTCGCGAGACCCCATTCGATTTCGGCCGATGCTGCTCCCGGCCATCGTGAGCAAAGCCGGTTTCGGAATCTCTGCATTTGTGTTGTGCTCTCAAGAGAGGTTGCCCACGCCGAATCTTGTATTTCCCTCAATTGATCTCCTCCTGGCCGCGATTTTCATTTGGGCGTATGTGGCGTTGGGAGCACTTTCACTTCCGAAGCCAACGGAAGAGGAATGACCAGCACAGACGGAGTCCGTGCTGGTTCCTTGATGACATCAAGCCGCGCAGTCGCCATCGATGGAGCAGGAGGTGACTGCCGAGCGAGCGATCGTGCTCGCCATTCCTGGCTGCCTCCGGCTCTGCAACGAGCAGGATTCGACGACATCCACGCCAGGCGTTAGTGGCCATCGGAGCAACCCGCCGCTCGGCGGTGACAAGAGTTGCCGGCAAAACAAAGCGAAGGTCAGTGGCACCGTTCGGTTGAACCAAGCCAATCCCAGCAAGCGGCCCATCAGGCAATAGCCGATAGTCACTCTGGCGGTTAGCCCCACCAGCGAGACGTAGTGCAGCCAGTGCATCGCCGGGAGCAGTCCGATCAACAGTACTCCGAGGAATGCCAGCCGCAGTTGCACCGGAAACGGTCGGACACGGCGTAAGCGTAGGAAGTAGGAGAGAGCCATTGCAGCACTCAGAAGCATCGCCGCTGCAATCACCCAAGGAAGTCCCAGCAGGTGAGCGGCCACGAGTGGAATCGTGATGGTTCAATGCCACCAGCCGGGATCTGACAAGACGCGAGTATCGAGAAATGTTCGACGCATGATTCACCTCACGAGGGTTTGGGAAACAATGGGTTTCGATGTTGCGGGAGCGACCACCGATAATTCGCCTCGATCACCGAAGCGCGGAATGAACATGGGGACGCGACGCTGGTAGGTGAGATAAGCATCGCCGAAGTAGCTCACGAGGTCGGATTCCTCGATGACGGCGGCGATGGCCATGTAGAGGGTCAGCGAGCCAGCAAAGAGCATGTGTCCGAGCGTCATGGTGGGTGTCGCCCAGAACGCCAAGGTCCAGCCGATGTAGATGGGATGTCTCACACGGTTGTAGAGCAGTGGCGTGCGGAATCGCAGCGGCGTGTAAGGAACTCCGCGCAGATGGAGCCAGACCTGCCGAGTTCCAAAGAGATCGAAGTGGTCGATCATCAGGCTGGCGGCAAAGACCAGCAGCCAACCCGTCGCAAAGAGTCCCCACAAGAGTCCTCGCCCGATCGGTTGCTGCACGTTCCAGAGGACGGTGTCGATCCCGCGCCACTGCCACATCATCACGATCGTGACCGCACCCGCGATGAGCACGTAGGTGCTCCGCTCAATCGGCTGCGGGACGATTCGCGTCCAACGACTCTTGAACCACGGCCGGGCCATGATCGAGTGCTGCAATCCAAACATCGCGATCAACGCCATATCAATCAGCGGCGCCCATCCGGCCATGCTCGGCGAGGCCGCCGTCACCGAGTCGATCCCTTTCGGTACGAGCAGGTTGCCGACGAACCCGGCCATGTAGGCAAAGATCGCCACAAACAGCAGATGACAGAAAACTCCGTAGGCGAAGAAAATCCAACGTCTCATGGCCGTGTCTCCTTTGTGTCGTCGGTGGATTGATTCAGTCGCGTCGGCCGAGCGTTGCTGACGCGACTCATGTCGTATCGACCTGATTAGACCACGGTTTTCGACTCTGGCAAGTTGACTTGCGGTCCACCTCAGGTTGACTTGTGGTCCACCCGAACTTGTCCCCTTGGATTGCGCCGGAGTGTTTTCATGCCATCACCAACTCGGCAACGACTGACCGAAGCAGCGGTGCGGCGTTTCTACCGCGACGGATTTCGCAACGTCGGTTTGGATCAGGTGCTGGCGGATGTCGGCATCAGCAAGACCGCTTTCTACAAGCATTTTGAGTGCAAAGAAGACCTGATGCTTGCCGCTCTGGAGATGCAGAACCGCTGGTTGCAGGAAACGTTTCGCGAACTGGTCCGCGAGCGCGGCGGAGAAACCGCCGTCGGCCAGCTTCGAGCGTTGCTCGACGTCGTGGACCGCATCGTCAGTTGCGACGATTACCAAGGCTGCATCTTCGTTAATGTCGCGATGGAGTTTCCTCTGCCTCACGAACCGGCGCACATCGCGGCCGCGCGGCATAAGCAATCGATCGAGGAGTTCGTCGAGGTCTTAGCCACACAAGCCGGAGCTGCTCAAACGCGCGAGATGGCGAAGGAGTTGTGCCTGGTCATGGAAGGTGCCTACGTAACTCGCCAAGTCACCGGCAACCGGCAGAGCATCGACGTCGCCCGGCGAGTCGCCGAGCTAATCATCGCCGCTCATTTGTCCGAGGCCGCTCTCCAGCAGACGGTCAACTGAGGCTGAGCAATGCATTCCAATCGCCAGTGGCGACTGAGCCTTCTACACGCGTCGAGCAGGATGCCCCGAACTCGCGTGTTCGAATGCGAGTCGCGGGAGCGACACGCCTACGGTTGGGGTCACCAGAACTTCCACCACGGACGATCCTCTTCCGGCTCGACGAGCGGTTGCGGTGGGTCGTCGCCGGAGGTGATCAGCACGAGTTCGGGGAGCAGCACGCAGCTCAAGTCGCCTCCTCGGCCGCCGGTGGTGTCGATCAACAGGCGGTTGGGGCGGTAGATAACTTCGGGAACCGGGACGTGGCCGGAGACGACCAGCACCGGGCACTCGGCCGGGGCGCCGTTCTCGACGAAAGACTTCGAGCACAACCACGGCGGGCGGTTCAGTGTGAAGTCGCGCTGGCGCAGGATGCGCAGTTGCAGATCGAGCGGTTGATGCGGATCAAGTCCCGCGTGGACGAAGATTGCTTGCGGATGCTCGATAACCCACGGGCCGTTGGCGATGAAATCGGCGTGCTCGGCGGGGAGATTGGCCTTCAACGCGGCGAGGTCTCCCATCGGTGCTCCATACGATGCAAAGGTCGTATCGACGCCGTATTGCTGCACCCATTGCGCGGCCCAATCGGCGTAGGCCGGAGCGGGGATCAAGCCGAGCGCCCCCGCCATTGCGAGTTCATGATTGCCGATGACGGATGTTGTTTGCGGATGCTGGCATTGCAGCTCAAACATCCGGTCGAGCACCGCCTTGGGATCGGTCCCGCGATCGACGAGGTCGCCGATGAAGACGACCCAGCGGCGAGCGAAATCGGGCGTCTGCCGCAGCTTGGCGAGGATCACATCGAGCTTTTCGATCTGCCCGTGAACGTCCCCGATAACGGCGACTGGACCTTGGATGCGTGAGGCGAAGCTGGGCATGTCAGAATTCTTCATCGGATCGAAGCCGTACCGCGACCGTCAGGGACCGGCCTAGGACATCGCACCGGGCCGCTCCCTGACGGTCGCGGTACGGTTAAGGGAATGTCCTCAAAAGCGATACGCGAGGTCGGTGCAGAGGTAACTCAGCCCGGTCATGTCGCGAAACGGTAGCGTCTGCTTGCGTTCGCCGACCAGATACATCGGCAGTGGGCGAGGCTGCCGCCAATAGCCACTCGCCTGCAACTGCTCGATCAGATCGGTTTGCAAATGCGAGACGAGCGTGGAGATCGCCACGCCTCCTTCTTGAAAGACTTGCCAGCGGACTTCGTGCAACAGATTGGCGAGCAACGCCTGTCGCATCGGAGCGGCCCACAACGTCACCTTCCAAAAATCGGAGGCTTGCGAGTTTCGCCACAAGACCGCCGCCGCATCGACGCCGCTGAGTCCTCGGATGTAGCAAGTTCGCGTCGTGATCGAAGGGCACCGGCCCAGCGACCAAGCTAAATCTTCCAAGCGATGATGAGGGTGCCACTCCGAAAAATGTTCGTGTTCGATCAGGTCGGCGACGAGAGGCGACAAGCCAGACTCGGTGATGATGTCAGGGCGATGCGACGATGGGCGAGCGACCCAGCGCACGGGGACCGATCTCAGAAACGTTCCCTCCAACCACTGAGCCAGTCGATTCCGCTCGCCAAGTTTCTTGAGTGCTGCCCCGAGCCGCAGCGGTTGCCAGAAGACGAGGCCGGCATCATCGACTTTGTGATGGCACAGATGCGGCATGATCGTGCGTGCCTTCGCGCTGCCTCCCAACGAGACCCACGGGCGATGCAGCGACATCGAATGCGTTGCCAGGACAAGCCCCATGCCTTTGCTGAGGTTGGGGTCGGCCACCGACCAATCGCAGCCCCAGACCATGTCGAGCCGATCGTTGCCGCGCTGGACGCTCCAGGGAATCAAACCGATGAAGCCTTGCACGTCCCCTTCGCGGACCCAGACATAACCTCGCTCACGGCCGCGATTGAAGTTCTCGTCGAAGTATTTCCACTCAACGACCTCGCTGGTCATGCCGCGCCGGCCGAGATAGTCAACGACTTGCTGCTTAGGAACCGCGTGCAGCGGTAGAATCGCATCGTCCATGATCAAACCGCGTGTGAGACGCCGCATCTTGCGGCACGAGAAGGCGAGAGACTGGAAGGGGCGGGGAATGTAGGCCGGTCTCCGCGAGAGGGTCAATTCGCGTTTCGGCATTGAGCTTCCGCCGGGTGCATAACAGGAATTCCCTGTTTGTTGTGTCTTGAGTAGTCTGCCGCTGCGGAAATGGATGTTCGCGAGTTGAGCAACGTCAAGGAGGGACATGAGATGGCGATGACGAAGTCCGTTGAATCCAAACGGGAGGAATT
>SXKJ01000501.1 GCA_005778115.1 Planctomyces sp.
GGCCGGAAACCAGCGAAGCCTTGATTCACGTCAGCATGATCGACGTCATGCTCAAACGACTCACCAGTCGCCCACTCACTGAAGCCGCACGCAGACAGCTCGCGGTTTGACCCCAAACTCCTAACTTCCCACACGCCCTCTGAGCGGCCATGATTCGATACCGCTCCAGGAAGCCGTCGCCATAGAACCCGGCCGTGTACCAGCCGATCTCGTCCACGGTCATCCATTCGTAGAGCGTGGGCTTCTCGAACATGCAGCCGGCCCGCTCGCGAATCTTCAGCCCATCCCGCCGGCTATCCAGGCCGAGCACTTCCAGCTTTCCCGCATCGGGATGTCCCAAGCCGAGCAACGCTCGAATGGCTGTCGTCTTCCCCGCGCCGTTCTCGCCGAGCAGTGCGAAGACCACGCCGCGCGGTACCTCGAACGAGACGCCATCGAGCGCCACTTCGCGACCGAATCGTTTCGTCACGTTCTCCAGCCGAATGACCGGTGTGTTAACCGTTGCGGACATGATTGATTCCTTGTGGACTTCGATGTGTGTCATTGGCATCTCAGTCTTGGACCCAAAGGGGACCGACTCGATCGCCCAGGGCAACGCCCAGGGTTCATTGCAACATCAATGGGCAGTCGAGAACCCTGGGCGATGCCCTGGGCTTTCGAGTTACGCCCCCTTGGGGCTGAAAACAGAGATGCCGATTCCATTCGAAATCATTTCCCTTTCAACTTCGCCGCCAGTTTCTTGTCGATCGCCGGCATCTCGGCCGCGATCAGGTTTTGAACCTCGGCCAAATCCAGCCCGCTCTGCCGAGCTTCCCACAGCACTTCGCGGAGCCGCTCTTGAACCAGCTTGACCCGTTCGGCTCGGCACTGCTTGACCGCGCCGGAAGCCACGGCGAGACCCATTCCACGGACGCTCTCCAGCACCCCTTCGACTTGAAGCTGCTGGTACGCCTTCGAGACCGTGTTGAGATTCACGGCCAGCTCGCGAGCCAACTCGCGCACCGACGGAGCCATCTCGCCGGGCGGCAACGCACCGGTCGCCACCGCGAATTTGATCTGTCTCACGATCTGATCATAGATCGCCAGGCCGTTGTCCGGATCGACGTGCAAGAACATGATCGTCTCCGTGTCATAGCCGACTATGACAGCGTGGCAATCGGCGAAGAAATGGCAAGCGAATCGTGGCGGACGCTGCCAGCGTCCGAGCCGACGCAAGCTGCGTCGGCCACGTCATCCAGGTGTATCGACGCTCGGGTCGAAGCGATGAAAGGCGTAGGTCAGCAGCGGCACCAGGCCGGCGCACTCGATGAGCAGCACCGCGATCGCCGGGATCGCCGCCAGCAACGGCGAGCGGTACATGGCTCCCGGAATGACCGCCACCCCCACGAGCGACAGGCCGCCGAAGAGCAGCAGCATCTTCAAGAACATGAACAGCATTTGCCGGCCCGCGTTCTGAAAGTCGCCGGGGGCTCCTTTCGCCATCCGTGTCGGATAGAGATAGAAGATGAACTTTTCGATTCCGAACAACAGAAAGTTGAGCGGCCACGCCAGTACCGCCGCGCACACCAGCCAGCCAGCAATCGACGGCAGCACGCCACACAGCATTAAAAAGAACAAACCTTGAACCGTCGACATGATTCCGACGAAGCCGAGCAACTCTCCCAGCACGATCGCGATCGGACGCAGCGGGAGCGATTTCAAATAGCCGACTCGTTCGATCTCGTTTTGCATGGACACCGAGATCAGAAAGCTGACGTAGATCATCACGCCGATTCCCGCCCCCGCCGCCGCGAATGGATTCTCCGGAGCCTTGCGATGAATCGTGATCGTCAACCCTCCCGCCAACAACACGGCACCGCCGAGCACCCAGAACAGCTTGAGCGAAGTACGGAGGTTGGTCGTCAACCGCTGCCACACGATTGGGCCAATCCCATTCCAGAACGGGAGTCGCCGTATCTTTCGCCGAGCCACTTGCGAAGTCGGCGAGCCGAACATGTGCCAGGCCCCCTTCGAATGCGCCCGCTTGATCCGGGCCGTCAGTTTCTCGCTGATGGCCAGAGCCGCTTCTAACGACAGGCCATCCAGCCGATACGCTGCCGCCAGCAGGCTCAGGTCGAGAACCAGCACCAGGCCGGCTGAGAACACGAAGCTGGCCGCATCGCTCGCAAAGATCATCCGTGCAAACACGTCAAACGGCGCGAGCAACCAACGTCCCGCCGTCGAGTCGCGAAACGAGAGAGCCAATGCTGCGAAGTCACCGCTGGGAGCGTTCAGCACCATCTGCGTCACGGCGATCAACACCCACACGCTGACGCTGTAGCCAAGAACTCGGCGGAAGAGGGCATCGGACTTGGCCTCCATGACTTGCCGCACGAACGAGACATTCATCGTCAGCAATTGAATGAACGTCAGCGTTAATGCCGCTCCCACGCAGCCGCTCAGCCACGAGAATAGACTGCGGGAAAAGTACAACGACAGCATCAAGCTGAGGAACAGAATGCCGAAGCAACTTTGCAGCAGCTTGTACGTGAGCAAATGCCGGCGCTGGAACGGAGCGGGAAAAAGGAACGCCACTTCGCTGGAGGTGAAATAGACGGTCGCCTCGCCGGTCGAAAACAGCATCGCCCAGGTCGTAAACGCGAAGAGTCCGAACGCCGCGACATCGCGCAGCCGGTCGGTCATCATCGCCGTGGCTTCCGGTGCGGAAGACGACATCCGCCCGACAAAAAACATCGAGCCGAAGCCGTAAGCCATCATCAACAGGATGAAGCCCACCTGCACCGCTCCACGCACGGTCTTCAAGCTTCGCCACAATTGACGAAACCCACCGCGCCATTTCAGGCGGATCAATTTCCACAGGGCGGAGTGAAACATGTTTTGTAGGTCCGGCTTTCCAGCCGGACTTGATTGAGGAGTGACGTCGGTGAATGTTCGGGTCAGGCTAGAAAGCCTGACCTACGTTGGGTTCTCGGTCATTTGAAAGAAGACATCCTCGAGAGAAGCATCGGCTCCGAGTTCCGCCAATTTGTTCTTGGCTTCGGTGATGCTCCCTTGAAACAAGCACTGACCGCGGTGCATCAGCAGCAGATGGCTGCACAAGTCCTCAATCAAGTCGAGCAAGTGCGAGCTGATCATCACCGCCGCTCCGGCCGCCGCTCGTTCGCGAATGGATTCCTTCAGAGTCCGGATGCCGCGCGGGTCGAGTCCAGTCAGCGGTTCGTCGAACAGGATCGCTTCCGGCTGATGCAGGTACGCGCAGCAGATCGCCACCTTCTGCCGCATCCCGCGCGAGAGTTCTTGAGCGATCGTGTCCCGCTTCTCAGTCAGCTCAAACTGAGTCAGCAGCCGTTCGGCCTCCGCCTCGAACTCCGGGACGCGATAAACCGAGGCGGTGAAGTCGAGGTGTTCCCAAACCGTCAGCACGTCGAACAACTGCGGGTCGTCGGGAATAAACGCCAACCGACTCTTCGCCGCGATGGGATCTTGCACGATGTCATGCCCAGCGACCGATAACCGCCCGCGAGTTGGCGGAATGATCCCTGCCAACGCTCGCAACGTGGTGGTCTTGCCGGCCCCATTCGGTCCAACCAATCCGACAATCGAGCCAGCCGGCACGCCAAACGTCAAACCGCGCACCGCCAGCGTTTCACGATAGGACTTCTCGTAGCCTTCAACTCGGATCATGGTCACTCCAACTGCGGCGACGTCTGACAATGTTGCGAAAAGCGACGCCACTTATAGCTCGCACGGCTCCGAATGAGACAGGTGAGCGGGCGGTGGCTGACACCACCTCGCTCGCCTGTCGCTGCCGTCCGGCCACAGACGTTGATACTTTGGGTGTTCATCAAGACGTCCTGTCCGCCAGGAGCATCCCGCATGACTGAGAAACACTTGCTGTTCGCCGTATTGGCATTTGAGAGCGAACTGCTCGACCTCGCGCAACTCACCGCCGCCTGCCGAACGTGGGCGGCAGACAAAACCAAACCGCTCGCCGACCTACTGGTCGAACGAGACTGGATCACCATCGCAGAACGGGACTTCGTCCAGAAACAGCTTGTCCGCAAGCTGACCAAGCATCAGCACGATCCACGAGTCACACTCAACGCTGTCACGCGCGGAGATGTCTGCGACGCAATCAAGGAAATCGACGACCCCGACATCCAGCAATCGCTCAGTTCCTGGCCATCGAGCGGACCGATCTGGCTGGAGACCATCGGCGAAACCTTAGTCGATCCCGCATTACCGAAGTCGCGGTACACCTGGGTCAGCGAAGTCGGAAAAGGGGGCCTCGGCAAAATCTGGCTGGCGAGAGATAACGACCTTGCTCGTGAAGTCGCGCTCAAGGAATTGAAACCCGGCTCTGCCTCCGGCGAAGCGGTCCGGAGACTAATCAAAGAAGCGCAGATCACCGGGCAGCTTCAGCATCCAAACATCGTGCCGGTTTACGAGGTCAATCGCGGCAGCCGACCCTTCTACACGATGAAGCTGGTGAAAGGTGAAACGCTGCTCCAGGCCATCCTGCGGTATCACCAGTAACGCCGCGAGGGAAAGAATGATCCACTCACTGAGCAGCGACTGATGAGTGTCTTTCTCAATGTCTGCGACGCGATTTCCTATGCGCATTCGCGCGGTATCATTCATCGAGACCTGAAGCCGCAGAATGTTGTCCTGGGGGATTACGGCGAGGCCATCGTGCTCGACTGGGGCCTGGCCCGCCGAGTCAACGCGACGGACGAAGACACCTTTCCGGTGGAGCTCACCGAAGACGCTCACACCGACGCCACCCAAGCCGGCCAGAAACTGGGGACTCCCGCGTACATGTCTCCCGAACAAGCCTCCGGGCGAGTCGATCTGATTGATCACCGCACCGACATCTACGGCTTGGGAGCCATCCTGTTCCAAATCCTCACGGGGGAACCGCCACATCGCGCCGTGGCCAATGCGGCCAGCATCGGAGCCGACGCTGGCCGCTCCGGCAAGACCAGCTCAATTGCCGCCCTGCTCCACATCATCGCGACTGGCGAAACCCCGCATGTCTGTGATCTCGACAACCCTCTCCCCGACGAACTCGATGCGATCTGCGCAAAGGCGATGAGTAAGTCGCGCGACACACGTTATCAATCCGCCAAAGAGTTGAAATCCGCGCTGCTCGAATTCCAAGTCCACAAAGAGAGTATTGAACTCACCGCAATTGCGACTCACCACCTTACCCGTGCGAAACAGTCGGAAAGATACCAAGACTACAACCGCGCCCTGTTTGGCTTTGAGGAAGCGCTTCGCCAGTGGCCAGGCAATCCCGATGCGAAAGCCGGGATCGAGCAGACACTGATCGCGCACGGTCAGACGGCGATCAAACATGGCGACATCGATCCGCGCATGTCGCTGCTGACTACGAACGACGACATCCTTTCTGAAGTGCAAACGAAGTTGGCGGGCGCTCACAAAGAACTTGAGGTACGACGCCAAATAATGAAGGTGTTCAAGGTCGCGGCCGGAGTTCTCGTAGCAGCAGTCATGGTTCTTTTAGTGACGTCTACCAAATTTCAGCTCGATTTTCGAGAAGCAATGAAGCTTAAGAATCGCGCGGTCGAAGAAACGGCGAAAGCTAAGCAAGACACAGAGAAAGCCGAAGCCGATCTTCTGGTTGCTGAGGCCGCTAAGAAACAGGCCGATTTATTACGCGTAGCTGCGGACAAACTGAAAGTTGA
>SXKJ01000502.1 GCA_005778115.1 Planctomyces sp.
CCCGACATCACCGCTGAACAACGCTTGGGGAGGGGGAACCTCCGCGCAGACTCCGACATTCCGGACTCCCCACCAGCCTCCATCCACAGCGCACCCGAAAAAACTGGCCACTGACCGATGCATGAATAATGCGGGTTAATGCCATCGTGCAGCGTGGGCTGATTGCCCTTCACGGCCAGGACGTAGTCGGCCTTCGCGGCGACGATGTCGTGAGCGATTTGGGTCTGACAGCCCATCGCGTCGATCGTCACCAGGCAACCGGAAAGCTCGAGCATTTGCAGCAACTTCGGGATCGCGGTGCTCTCGTTGCTCTTGTCATCGACGACTACTTGGCCCAACGAGATCCGATTGGTCGTGGCCCACGCGCTGACCATGTGAATCGCCGCTTTGCTGCTGGCCGCATCGAAGCTGCGTCGCAACGTCTTGCCGTCGATCGCCACGATCTGGCCCTCGCTGATTTCGTGCAGAGCGGTGATCCAACTCAGCAGACACTTCTCGAACTCGGCGGGCCTGATCGCCGCGAAGAGCGCGTTGAAACGATCGTGAGACGGAATGCCTCGACTCAGATCCAAAAACTTCGCCAGCCATTTCTTCTTAATGCGTCCCCACGCGGCGATGGCCACGAAGTCGTCCGCTCCACACACGACCGCACACACCGCAATCGTCACGACGTTGATCAGCGGATAGATCACCTCTCGTCGCCTGGGGTCCGTCAACTCCGAGAAATGATCTTGGATCGCAACACGCACACTTTGGGACACGATGCTCATCCTGAAACGCGAACGCCATTTGATCGCCCAGCATCCTGCCAAGCCGATTTCTCAAATCGCCATCCCGCAACTATCGCAAGTTGCCCAGGATCGCGCAATCGCCCTGGACCTACCCCGAAGTGCAGATCACGCTCAATATGGCTCGTGAGATCAAAGAAAAATTCGGCTTCGTCCACGACCTCAACGAAAAGGCAGTCGTAACGCTGACCAACAAGGGCCGTCCGAAACAATACGACATCACTCAGCCACTCAAGACAGCCTGCCAAACCATCGTGCAACCCATCGTCGAAGGGTTGTATGAATTGATTGCGAAGCTCGACCCCGAATACCAGCGTCGCATGTTAAACAACATC
Source organism: Planctomyces sp. (assembly GCA_005778115.1). Taxonomy (GTDB): domain Bacteria; phylum Planctomycetota; class Planctomycetia; order Planctomycetales; family Planctomycetaceae; genus SXKJ01. Next base: position 1,124 of record SXKJ01000502.1, read on the forward strand.
CTGCTGGGTGGCGGTGGCAGCCAGCTCCGCGGCTTGGATCGCTTGATCGAGCAAGGCTTGCAGGAGTTGGGTGGCGGCAAGGTCACCAAGGTTTACGACTCTGTCTTCGCAGGAGCCTCCGGCGCTCTCAAGCTCGCCATGAACATGCCGATGGAATACTGGCAAACCATGCGAGAGCGCGACCAGCTTCGAGTCGCCGCTTGAAACACCGTTGCCGCGGCAAGCGCACTTCACTCGGAGGAGAGATCTCGCTGCCAGGAGCAGACGCTTGGCCGTGTCTGACGTGAATTGGCCGTTGAGTATCACGTCGAAACCGTCGCCGCCGCATTGAATCACAAAGGTGAATTCGTATTCGCAAGCAGTCAATGCGCCAGACACGAACGGCCATGTGCAAACGCTTTCGCTGCGGACGGCACTTGCACTGCGATCGACAACGCTTTGACGGTCAGTCGTCACAGCGATGTACAATCGCGGAACAAACCCGAACCGATGTTGCGGTCACGTTCTGTCGGCAAACCGTAGCAACGTGTAGTTATTTGGCCGAAATCGCCCCGGTATATCATTGATTTGCGAGTCCCCGTTTCCAATTTGTTTCTGCCAAAGAGCTCGAAAAATCCCAGAGCAACGCCGACAGACTACAAATACGAAACATTTACCATCGGGAAGGGCGTGGAACCAAGCGGCGATCGCGATTCCCACGTCCTTCCCGATGGTCAGGATCGTGGCAGCCAGGTCGCCAGTTTCATTGCTGGCCGCGCGAGGTGTATCTCGCGAACAGCGTGTTCGGTCGGCCTGGTTTCACCGTCGTGTTCTCGGTGCTGACGGCAGTGAGCGTAGGCTGCAAAAACATAAAAGCACCGACGAGGATTGTGGCCGCGGCCAGTAGCATCGAACCGCGAAGCTGCTGTCTTGTTGCGAACGGAGCAACCACCGAGCCGTACCACGGCAATGAATCGGCTTGCGTCTCGAAGACCGGGTCGTTGTCACGGATCGACAACTGCAAGTCTTCGTCAAGGGGGATGCGTACTTCTCCGGGACGACGCGCACCAAACTCAACAGTCGCCAGCTTGCGGACGAATTCGGGATCTCGCGCTAACGAATCAATGACTTGGTCGAGATCTTCGACTTCGTGCTCGATGCTGACGAGACGGCGTTGCTTCGCCTGATAATCGTGTCGCAGTTGAACGTACGTCAGTAGCTTTGGCGACAGTGCGACCAACGCATACACACCGATGGCCGCCAACAACGCTAGCCAGAATGCCAGCGAAGTTGACCACGAGGCGTGAGACTCTGGTTGGTCAAGTTCTTGATTCATGAGGGTATTGTCGGTTTAGCGACAGATGAAACCGGGGAACTGGGTAATGGAGAATGAGGAAGGAGAAATGAGCGGAGTCGTGTCGGCCAAGACTGCTTGTCCGTTCTTCATTGCTCATTTTCCGTTAGCCAGTTCCCTGCTTGCTTCCATTCTGCCCGCTGAAACGAAACAGGCCGGAGCTTTTTACGGCTCCGGCCTGGGTTTCAATAAAAAACTCAACGAACTCTCGCGATCAGATCGTTCCGCCGTATTGAGCGGCCGGGCCGAGGATCTCTTCGATGCGGAGCAATTGGTTGTACTTGCAAATTCGATCCGTGCGGCTGGCCGATCCAGTCTTGATCTGGCCCGTACCAAGCGCCACCGCCAAGTCGGCAATGAACGTGTTCTCGGTCTCGCCAGAACGGTGACTCATCACGGCGGTGTAGCCGCTGCCGTGAGCAAGCTGCACTGCTTCAATGGTCTCGGTGAGGGTGCCGATTTGGTTGACCTTCACGAGAATGCTGTTCGCAACGCCGCTTTCGATCCCCTTCGCGAGCCGCTGCGAGTTCGTCACGAACAAGTCGTCGCCGACCAGTTGGCAGCGCATCCCGACCTTGTCGGTCAGCAGCTTCCAGCCATCCCAGTCGTCCTCAGCACAACCATCTTCGACCGAGCAGATCGGATAGTTGTCCACGAGGTCGGCCAGGAAGCCGACCATCTCGGCCGAGGACAGCTTCTTCCCTTCAATCTCATACTTGCCGTTCTTGTAGAACTCGGTCGCGGCGCAATCGAGCGCAATCTTGATCTCTTCGCCCGGCTTGTACCCCGCCTTCTCGATCGCGGTCAGAATCGTGTCGAGCGCCTCCTTAGATGACTTAATGTCGGGAGCAAATCCCCCTTCATCGCCGACCGCCGTGCTCATGTGCTTGTCGTGCAGCACCTTCTTGAGGTGATGAAAGACTTCGACGCCTGCTCGCAGACCATCGCTGAATGAATCAAAGCCGAGCGGGAAGATCATGAACTCCTGGAAGTC